>JANMRJ010000233.1:0-5673 GCA_031370985.1 Acidimicrobiales bacterium | reverse complement strand
TCGCGCAACAGCGCGGAGCGCAGGCCGGGAACGGCACGCTCGACCGGCAGCTCGTCCGGGCTCATCGAGTGCACACCGCGCACGATCGGCGCGACGAGCTGATCGACGACGGCCGACCCCATGCGGCGTCGAACCAGTTCGCCGATGGTCGTCGCGCTCGCACCCACGACCGAGGGAAGCAGCATTTCGAGCTGCGCGCGCATCGCGGCGCGGAGCCCGATCGCGTCGACGACATCCGGAGCGAGCGAGATGCCGGGGATGCCGAGCACACTGGTCGCGGGCAGTGGTTTTGCCGTGCCGTCGGCGCGATACAGCCACGCGGGCAGAGCGGCAGGCGCGACGATCTCGTCCCCGAGGCCGAGGGCCGCGGCGGCCGGCCCGATCAGCCTGGTGTCCCACGTGCCCGGGAATCCCACCGGCGTCTCGAACGCCCATAGCCTCAGTGCGAGCGCCACCGACGACGGCCGATTCGTGGTGTTCACGTCGCTGGCTACGAACCTCGTATCCGGTCAGGTCGACACGCTCAACACCGACGACATCTTCCTCGCCGACACGGTGACCGGCGTGGTCACCCTGCTGACCCACGTCGCGGGGTTCCCGGCGAGGGCCGGCACGATCCCGGCCGGCGTCGGCGACGCATCCCGCGCCTACATCACCCCCGACGGCGCGTGGGTGTTGTTGTCCTCCCCGGCCATCGACCTTATCCCCGGCCAGGTCGACACGAACCTGGGAACCGACGTCTTCCTTTACGAGCGCGCCACCGGGGCACTCACGCTTGTGTCCCACGCCGCTGGCGATGTCACCGCAACGGGCGACGCCCCGAGCCTGATCAGCTTCGGGATCGGCATGGCCCCTGATGGCACCGCCGCCGTACTATATTCGAGAGCGACCAACCTAATCGCCGGCCAGGTGGACACCGCCGGCACCCCCGACGGGTTCCTCTGGGAGTCGACGGGCGGGCTGACGCTTCTGTCGCATACACTGGCCGGTCCCACCATGGCCGGCGGGGGGGGCGGCGTGTCGATGTCGAGGAACGGCGCATACGCCACCTTCGCCTCGCCGAGCCCGAACATCGTCGCCGGGCAGACCGACACGAACGGCGTGGATGACCTGTTCCGCTACACCCGGGCCGGCGGGACGACGACGCTGGTCTCCCACATACCGGGCGCCCTCACCACGGCCGCCAACGGGCCCAGCTTCTCCGGACAGGTGAGCGACAACGGCAATGTCGTGTCCTTCTCGTCGTTCGCGACCAACCTCGTGCCCGGGCAGGTCGATGCCAACGGGCTCCAGGATGTCTTCGTGCACGATGTCTCGGCCGCGTCCACCCGCCTTGTCTCCCATACGGGCGACGAGGTGACAACGCCCGACGAACGGAGCTTCGGCATCCAGCTGAGCGGCGACGGGTCGGTCGTGGCATTTGCAACATCGGGCTCGCACCTCATCCCCGGAGTCGTCGAGCCAAACCCGTCGGCCGGCTTCCAGGATATCTACCTGTACGGCCGCGGCTCCGGCACGCTGACGCTGGTGAGCCATGTCGCCGGCAACCCGATGCAGACCGGCAATGGTTCCAGCAACCTCACGTCGCCGGAGCGGATGCTGAGCGACGACGGCCGGTTCCTGCTGTGGGTGAGCTCCTCGTCCGATGTCGTCGCCGGTCAGACCGGGACCGGCACAGGCACAGCGCTCGTGTACGACCGGACCACCAATACGTCGGAGATCGTCTCGCACCCAGCGGGACAACCGACTCGTCCCGTTAACGGTCCGAGCGACCCGTGGACCATCTCCGCCCTTGGGCGCTTCGCCACGTTCCTGTCGTTCGGGACCAACGTGGTGGCGGGCCAGACCGGGCTGCAGAGCCGCCAGGCCTACGTGTCGGACCTCGACGGACCGGTCACGACCACGACCTCCTCGTCGACCTCCTCAACGGGGCCGGCGTCGTCCACCACCACGTCGTCCACCAGCACGTCGTCCACCAGCACCTCGTCCACCAGCACCTCGTCCACCAGCACCTCGTCGACATCCGTGCCCGCCAGCACGACGACGTCGAGCTCATCGTCGACCTCGACCACGGCGCCGAGCACCACCTCGACCTCCACGTCATCGAGCACCACGACCTCCACCACCACCCTGCCGGCTAGCAACGTGCCCGGCAACCTGCTCGATGCTGACACGGCCACGATCGAGGGGGCGCGGGGCCACTGGGTGCCCTGGTTCTCCTCCATGGTGAGCCGCACCACGGCCCAGGCTCACTCGGGCGCCGCCGGCCTCAAGGTGGACGTGACCGCGCCCCATGGCTGGGGCGTCGAGGTGGACAACCACCCGGGCTTCGCCGCCGCCGCCGGCCCGCACATCTTCTCGTTCTGGGCCCGGGCCGGCGCGAGCACGCCGGCGGCCGCCACCATGACCGTCACCTGGCGCGACGCGGCCGGCAACCCCCTCGGCGCCGACACGGCCACCGTCGCCCTCGGGCCGTCGTGGAGCCAGGGCGGCGGGCTCGGCGTGGCCCCGGCCGGCACGCGACGGGTCACCGTCGAGCTGTCCCATGCCACGGGATCCGCCGGCGACACCCTGTTCATCGACGATGTCGTGGTGGTACCAACCACGAACGCGCTCGACGCCGACACGTCCACGCTGGAGGTCTCGGCCGGGCACTGGATCCCCTGGTTCTCGGCCGGCGCCGGCCGCTCAACTGCGCAGCCACGTTCGGGCTCGGCCAGCCTCGCCGTCGGCATCACCGACCCGTTCGGCTGGGGCGTGCAGCTGAACAACCACCCCGGCTTCCCCACCACGCCCGGTCCCAAGTCCGTCCTCTTCTCCACCAGGGCGCCCTCGGGTTCACCACGAGGTGCGACGATGACCGTGATCTTCCGCGACGCCGCGGCCCGACCGGTGGCAACCACGGAAGTGACCGCGGATGTCGGCCCCGGATGGTCGACGGCCACCGCCAACGTGGTCGCGCCCCCGGGCACGGCCTACGTCGACCTCACCCTCTCCCACCCCTCCGGCCAGGCGACCGACATCCTCTTCGTCGACGACATCTACGTCGTCAACGGCACTGTCCCGGTGCCGCCGCCGCCCGGACCGCCAACCAACCTGATCGACCCGGCCACCTCGACGCTGGAACCGTCGGCCGGTCACTGGACCCCCTGGTTCTCGACGACGGCGGCGCAGTCCTCCGTCGACGCCCACTCGGGCGGGCACAGCCTGCAGGTGGGCATCACCGGCCCCTACGGCTGGGGGGTCACCCTCGACAACGCTCCGGGCTTCATCGCCGCCGCCGGCCCTCACATCATCTCGTTCTGGGCGAGGACGCCGGCGGCGGGCGGACTCTCGGCGACACTCGTGGCGACGTGGCGGAATAGCGCTGGCGCCGCACTGTCAGAGTCCAGGATCGACCTCCGCCTCGACGGCGTCTGGCGCCGCGGCCTCGGCGTGACGTTCGCCCCGGCCGGCACGGCTCGCCTGACCGTCGACCTCGTCGGCACGACGAACCGGGCGGGCGACAGCCTGTTCGTCGACGACATCACGATCACATCGGCCACCAGCGTCCTCGACTCCGCGTCGGCCACGCTCGAAGGCGGGTCCGGCCACTGGGTCCCCTGGTTCTCGACCGCCGCCGACCGCTCCACCGACCAGGCCCGTAGTGGCGACGCCAGCCTGAAGGTGGACATCACCGGCCGCTACGGATGGGGGGTCACCCTCAACAACTGGCCGGGCTTCCCGGCCGCCCCAGGACCACATGCCGTCGGCTTCTCGGCGATCTCGCCGTTCGCGGTGGGCGCACCGGTCACCATGACGGTGACGTGGCGGGGCGGCGGCGGCCTGCCCCTCGGCACCTACACCCTCGACGTCGTCCCCAACACCACCTGGACCTCCAGTGCGGCCTACGCCGAGGCGCCGGCGGGAACAGAGCGGGTGACGGTGGACTTCTCCAACTCCGCCGGCGGCCCCGGCGACACGTTCTACCTGGACGACATCGGCGTGCTCCGGTAGAGCTACCTGCGGCAACCGTCGGCGTGTCCAGGAACGCCCCCTCACGACGTGGATCACCGCCGCCACCATCGTGTGGGAGGTGCTGTCACCCAACGACGACACGGTCTCACAACCACCGGTCGTCGACTTTCACCTCCGGGGAAGGTGGTCGGCGCCGACGGCCTCCAAGATTCGGCGGGCCAGGTCGGCGAAGTGGCCGTAGGCGCTCTGCACCGCCTGCTGGTGAGCCCCAATGGCCCCGTCGGCCGAGCGCAGGAGAAAGATCGGCCGGCGGGCTTCCTGAGCCATCGGCACGAGGCTGTGGAAGTGCTTCATGAGCCCGAGACACAGTGGGTCATCGGCGGCCAAGAGTGCATCGGCTGCCGGAACGTCGAGCACCGAACGACGGTATTCAGAGGGCACCCGACGGAGCCATAGGTCGTAGGCGCCGACGACCCGGTCGAGGCGCACGCCATGCTGGAGGACCACGTATCCAGCCGGCTGCATGCCGCCTTCGGGCAGTACAAGGTCTCCTGCGCGGGGCTTGCGGTCTGTCCACTCTCCGCGCCACGTCCGCAGCGTCGGACCAAGGTTGCGGAGGCCCTGAAGAGAATAGAGGTCCGGCGAGAGGGGGACGACAACGTGATCGGATGCCACCATGGCCGCGCGATTGATGGCGCCGAGATTGGGCCCGACATCAAGAAGCACCAGGTCGGCGTCACACGCCGTCGCCGCCCGGTCGACGACGGTGGCGAGCGATGTCAGCACCCGAAACGCCCGCTTATTGCCGTCTCCAGCGTTGGGCCATGCCGTGCTCAGCTCCTGCTCCGTTCCCGACAGGAGGAGGTCGCCAGGGACAAGCCAGAGCCCGGGCTCGACCTCGTGAACGTACGGGTCGGCCACACCGCCCTCACCCTCGAACAGGGGGGCGATGGCGCCGTAGACAGTCCGGCGCTCGTCGTCCTGCCAAAGCCACTCGACCGTCTCGTCGTCGACGAAGGCCGAGGTGAGATTGGCCTGGGGATCGAGGTCAACAGCGAGCACCCGAACGCCCAGCTCCCGCAGCATCCACGCCGTGTGATACGCCAGCGTGGTCTTGCCCACGCCACCCTTGTTGTTGAAGAAGGCGACGACCGGTGTCACGTCACCAACCTTGCGATCACGTTGACGAAGGTGGCCGCGGGCTGCAGCTCCAGCGGCGGGTTGCCATTCTGGCGCAGGCGGGCCTCGGCGGTCTGAAGGCCGACACCGAAGCGCTGCACGAACCCCAGCTGAGCCAGGGTGCCAGCCATCGTTGGGTTTCGGTAATCGGTGATCCCAGGCCGACCAAAGTTGGCGGCATCCACCACGCCGTAGGGGCCACCGGGCGACTGGACTTCCACCCGGTCATCGAACCAGGTCACCCGAACCGGCGCGTTCGTCGCTTCATAGGTCCTGTGCATGATCGCGTTCCGCACGATCTGTTGGAGGGCCTCCAATGGCACGTTGGCCCGACGCTCCTCCGTGTCGGGCCCGGCAAAGGTGACCGCGGTCTCGACATGCGCTCGCAGGACTTCCTCGAGTTCACGGATCAGATCTGGGACCGGACGGGCGAGACGATGGGCGCTCACCACGGGGGCATCCAGCGTGGTGCCCTCAATGCGCAGGAACTGGACGAACGCCCCGGGCAGCCAGTTCAGGGGCTCGACGCCGACGAAC
>JANMRJ010000232.1:0-7647 GCA_031370985.1 Acidimicrobiales bacterium | reverse complement strand
GGCGCAGCGCGCTCTCGAAGGTCTCGTTCTCACCAACTCGGACTTCTGCCAATCCCGGTTCACCTCCCTGGGCCTGGTCTCGTGGGTCGGGAAAGAGCTCGTCGGCCAGCCGGCTCGTTCCACCTCGACAACGCGCGCATGGGCGCTCGTCGACAGGCTGGCGGAGCATAGACGAGCCCCGAGCACCGGTCAAACAACATGGGGGGTAAAGAGCAAGCGGTTTCGTTTGAACACCTGAGCGTGGGCAAGCGTGCCTCAGTAGCCTCCCAGGAAACACGCACCCAGATCGCCGAAGACGTGGCATTTGAACTGGAGGCCAACCGAGGTGTTGCTCAGGAGGAACAGGAGGCCGATCGCGATCAAGACCAACATGATTGCCCGGGCGATGAGCCGACCTTGGCCGACTTCGTTTCGATCACGGTCCGGCCGTTTCCCCGAGTTGCGATCACCGGGTCGCCCGGCTTCCAATCCACAGTGTGGGCAGAACGCCGGTCGCTGCCCCTGCCCGGTGCTATGGCATTGCGAGCAAGTCCACCACGCTTCCACGAGGTTGATCGCGTCACCGTGCTTCCAGCCACACCGGAAGCACGCGTCAGCCCCGACCGGAAGGATGTTCTGGCAACGCGGGCACTTGAAATCGCTCGGCGCATTAGCCACGAGGGAAAGCCTCGGCTTCACGATGCCATCGGGTGGGGGGTACCCGGCTGTCCTACACTACTCCCACGCGCGCGATGCGCACCTATCCAGAGCGCCTGAGAGACCCGGCTCGCTGACGGCGCAGCAACCGACCGAGGGCCTCACCTCGACACGGTGCTCCTGCCGGGTGCGATGGGAGATCGAGAGATGTCGGCCGATCCCCGCGCGTCCAGCCCTCGCATGCCAAACTGCCGTCCATGGCAGAAGTGCTCGGGCGTGATCCTGCGGACCTCCTGGAGGTCGGGATCGACGAGCTGGCGATTCTCCTGATCCTGCCGCACAGTGCTGGTGAGCAGGTCCACGAGAACAATGTCCTCTCCCAAGTCATGGCCGAATGCCGAGCCGCTGGCCTGAGCGAGGACGAGACGAAGGCACTATCCCGACGAGCCGCCGCTGCCTACAGCTACCTCCGCCGCGAGGGGTTTATCGCCACGGAGCCGGGCGGCTCCTCGGGGTGGGAGTTCGTCACCGAAGCCCGGAACGACGTGCACGCCACCTACCTGGCGGAATCAAGAAACCTCGCGCTGCTCCGGCAGGCTCAGCTAGACCCTCGGATCAGGACCAAGGTGATGGCGCAGTTTCGTCGAGGGCTCTTCGCGGAAGCCGTGTTCAGCGCGATGCGCACGGTGGAGGAGGAGGTTCGGCGCGCTGCCGGTCTGGACAGCGATCCCAGGGTCGGGGTTCAGCTCATAGGTACGGCGCTCGGGAAAGGCGGCCCGTTGGCTGACCCGGACCTGCACCCGAGTGAGCGCGAGGCCTTGGCTCCGCTGTTCATTGGCGCTATCGGCACCTACAAGAACCCAGGCAGCCACAAGACCATCAATGTCGACGATCCTCAGGAGGCCTCCGAGGCCATCCTCTTGGCGAACAACATGCTGCGAATCGTGGACCGAGCCGAGGACGCGAGGCGAAAGCGCTCCGCGCCGTAGCCCCCGCGCCGGTCATTGAACTCAACCCCGACGATCAGCCTCGGCGCGAGGTCTGCGGTGCGCCAGCCGATCTCGAAACGGATCGAGGAGCAGGGGCCGGTGATCACTTTCGCTGTCCGCTGCCCGAATTGAGGGCATGTCCTTGCCACGTTCGATCTGCCCGCCTTTGCCGCGCTGGTTTCCGTCGCGCGTCGCCCCGGATGCCGCGATCCTCCTCCGTGTCGCCGAGGCAACACGCCTCCTGAGCGTGTCGCGCTCGATGGTGTACCACCTCGTGGCGACGGGTCAGGTCCCGTTGTCAGGATCGTACGGTCGCTTCGCGTCCCAAGGAGCGGCTTGTGTCCGTGGCCATGAGAAAGTCCCCACTGGTGGCCACCGAAAAGTCCCCACCCCTCGATTGACCTGAGCCAACCGGGGAAGCCCCCCGCGGCTGCACGATGGCGGTTGTTCGAACCCCGTCAACGGCAAACCCAGGGCAGTCCAGAGTCTCCACTGAAGTCAGGGCGGTTCAGGCAGTTCCACCACTGAAGTCCCTAGAGCCGCGACAGGATCTCTCGCGCCTTGTCCGCGAACTCACAGGCGAGGCCGGACGGGCGCAAGCGTAAGATCCGTCCGAATGGACATCGTTCAGGCGACCGAGCTGCTCGCAGGCGTGACCTTGCTGCTCGTCTTAGGCCAGACCGTTCTCGCTGGCGTCGCTTTCATGCAGTACCGAGCGGCAAAAACGCAGGCTGCAGACCAACGGCGCGCCACGGAGGTGCTCGAGGACCAAGCGCGCGCTCTCCAGGCGACGGCGACGGCGACGCAGGCCATGGCTGACGAGTCCCTCGCCGTTCGTCGGGCGGCGGTTCCGCTCGAGCTCGCAATCGTGCCGCACGAGCCGTCGCCCGGCGTGCTATCGGTCGCGGTCGAGCGCTCCGGCGGCCGCGGGGTCGTCGTCCGAGAGGTCGAGATCCTCGTCGGCCTCGGCGCCGACCAAGAACGGGTGCACGTCGAGACCTACGCCAACATGTATCTCGGCGGCGGGATAGAGCGCTTCTATATCCATCAGTCGTTCAATCCGAACGGCCGCGACGTCCTCATTCTTCGGATCACTGGACAGCCGGAGGGAGGCCTCGAACAAGTCCAGGAGACGTTCTTCAGGATCCCCCCAGCCGGACCGCCGATGCGGCTTTCACGGAGCGGGGACGCGGCTGCCGCTATTTTCGGCCAGTAAGGACAACCCAGTTCCCGGGCAGTTCACCGTTGCGTGCGCGATTCCCCTGGATCCCCTCGGACCTCCCGAGGAGCCGGCGAAGACGACGCGTGTCCGCACATGGGCTAGCCGGCAGCGGGCGCAGGTTTGTGCCCCTGCGTCGAGCTGAAAGCGTGACACTGGCGTAGGCGATAGGCGGTGGGCAGTCAGCGACTCCCGACGGTCTCGGACCGAACCACCTGGCCGCGAGGCCCACCCGAACCCCGTTGCCCCGCGCCGACGGGTCCCAAAAGGGTGCCCCCGAAGACCATCCGATTCGTGCTCCGCTCAGTCCCGCGCATAGGCCGATCAGGAGGAGGTCATTGCGGCGCTATTCTGACGTGATCAAACAACGAGGTGGTCCCGGAAGGTTTGATCGTCCCCGCGGCGTTCGATGCGTGGGAGAATGGCGGGTAGCCGACGACCGCCTAGCCCTCCGTCGCGGTTCCCTGACCGGTCCTCGCGTCGCAATCAGAACCGTGGGGCCGCCTATCGCTGACGAGGACCGCTGAGCATGCTCTCTCCGTTGCTCCCGCGCGCCGCTGACCTCGATCGCTGGGCTGATGAATACGCTGCCGCAGGGCAGTTGCCCCGCCTGATCCGCCGGCTGATCGCCGCGAGCTGCAAATTCACGCAACTTGAGTTTCCGGCTGACGAGGCGGTGCGGTTCGCGGGCTGGGATGGCATCGCCTCCGTGACGGAGGGCTGCCCTTGGGCGCCTGCCGGCGTCAGTGGTTGGGAACTCGGATGCGAGGCTCGCCCGAAGATCACACAGAAGGCGACCAGCGACTACTCGAAGCGAACGAGCGACGCGCTGTCTCTCGAACAGGCTGAATCGACCTTCGTGTTCGTGACCCCGCGAGCATGGGCGGGCAAGAAGCCGTGGGTCAAGACGCGAGAGACGAGCCCATGGCTTCATGTTCGCGCCCTGGATGCAACGGACCTCGAGGTCTGGCTCGAGTCGGCAACGAGCGTCCACTTGTGGCTCGCGGAGATCATGGGTCGTCCGATCGATGGTGTCGGCACCATCGAAACCTTCTGGGACGAGTGGGCAAGGGTCAGCACCCCCGCCATCACCCCAGCCTTCCTGCTCGCGGGGCGTGACAAGGAGGTGGACGCTGTGAGGGAGTGGCTGGCGGGCGTCGCTGGCGCCTTCGCCGTCCGCGCCGACTCCCCCGACGAGGCGCGCGCCTTCATCGCGGCCGCCGCCGATCAGGGCGATGACAACGACCCGCTGGCGAACGCCATCGTCGTGTCCGATCGTGGCACGTGGCGCCGCATCCTTTCGCTGCGCGGCCAGCGGTTCGTCCTCGTCCCCGACTTCGATGAGGCCGACGTCAACGGCGCCGTCGGCGCAGGACAGACGGTCATCCACGCCCTCGGGCCCGATGAGCCCTTCGTCGGCGTCGCCGTGAGGCTCCCGCCCCTGAACCGCGAGAGGGCCTCGGCTGCGCTCATCACCGCAGGCGTGCGAGAAGCGGAAGCGAAGACATTGGCCGGCGAGGCCTGGCACAGCCTCCTCGCCTTCCGTCGGCAGCATGCAATAAACCAGCGGATGAAACTGGCTACGTGGGCTACGCCGGCTTACGCCCGCATCTTGATTCCCGCCATGCTCGCGGGCAGTTGGGACTCGGGTTCGCCCGGAGACAGAGCCGCGATCTCGGAGTTGTGTGGGGGCCGCACATACGAGGAGATCGAGGCGGAGCTCCAGGTCCTCTCGGCACGCGCCGATCCCCCGGTTCGGCGGATTGGGACGGTCTGGAGCGTCGCCTCAAAGATCGATCTGTGGACTCAACTTGTAGCGATGGCTCCGCCGGCGGTCTGGCCGGTGTTCGAGCGACTGTCCGTCGATGTCACCTGTGAGCGCGACCCGAGACTCGAACTTGCGCCCGATGCCGAGCTGATCGCGATCGCGAGAGCCGGCGCCCGCCCCCACTCGGACCGGCTCCGACGAGGCCTGGTCGACGGCATAGCTCTGGTCGGTAGTCGGACGCCGACGACGTTGCTGAGCGATGGTCGTTCCGCGGAATCCTTCGCCGCAACGGTCGTGCGTGGCGCGACCGATCGAGCCGATGCCGACCTGAGCGGAGCGACCTGGGCCGCGATCAGTGACTCCCTCGTCCCCCTCGCCGAGGCGTCACCAGACACATTCATCCGGGCGGTCGAGCGGGCCCTGCGCGGAACGGCGATCTTGAGGCTTATCCCCGACGCAACGCGCCAACCGACGATGCTCGGCTTCCACGTCGACTACAGTTCCTTGGCTTCTGCGCTGGCGATGGTCGCGTGGGATCCCGGCCTGTTTGCTTCGGCGGGCGCGGCGCTGGCAACGCTCGCGCGCCTGGCGCCGGAGGACCAGCGACGGGCGTCTCCCGCCGACCACCTCGTGGAAGTGCTGCTGCCGTGGTACCCGCAGACAGCGGCCTCCGTTGACCAGCAGTTGGATCTGCTAAGCCGGCTCCAGGAGCGCGAACCCGATGCCGCTTGGCGCGTGCTGCTCAAGTTGATCCCGAACGCCGTCCAGACGACAACGGACACGCATCACCCCCGGTATCGAGCATGGCGGGCCGACGGACAGCGATCGCTCGTCCGCAGCGAATTGCTCCGCCTCGTCGAGGGGATCTCCTCTCGCCTCGTCCAACAGGCTGTCGCCCAGCCCGACCGACTGCCGACGCTCATCGAAAACTACGCCGACCTTGCACCCAAGGCACAGACGCAGCTTCGCGAAGAGCTCGAGCGACTCGATCTCGCGGCTGCTGGCGTCGACAGGACCGCAATTGCAGATGCCCTTCGCGAGGAGGTAGCCAGGCATCGGGCGCACCACGCGGCTCGGTGGGCGATGCCAGCCGAGGCGGTTGATGAGCTAGATCGGCTCCTTCCGGCTCTCGAACCCGACGACCCGATCGAGCGATCGCGGTGGCTATTCGACGATCATCCCGACATCGAGGCGGTGAGCGGCGAGGACTACCACAACTATGACGAGAGGCTTCGGCAGCTCCGCATGCAGGCGTTGGCCGAGATCCTCCTGGCGCAGGGCCTCGACGGCGTGGAGGCACTCATCGCCGTCGCGGGAAGCCCGCGGGCAGTAGGGTTGGGCCTTGGTCATGTCGACATCGCTGACGACCGTGACATCATGGGGTGGGCGCCGTCCGACGACGAGCGGAAGCGAGAAGCTGCCAAGTTCTTCTTCGCTTCCCGCGTCAACGCGAACGGCGATGACTGGGCAGCGACCCAGCTCCTGGAGATCTGTCCGCTGCCCCACGAGATTGCGGGCGCATTCCTCGCGACCCTGGCGCATCCGCGGCGGACACTGTGGGCCCTCGCGACGCGCATCGGACCTGCGGCGGAAGACGCCTACTGGCACAACTTCTACGGCTTCCCGCAGACGAACGACGAGGCTGCCGAGGCGGTCGGCCAGCTCCTCGACCGGGGTCGGCCGTACGCCGCCATTGACGTCCTCGGAATGGAGGTCCATCAGAAGCGTCCGCTAGACCCAGACCAGGCAATCCGCGCCCTACGACTCGCGGCGGCTACGCCCCCGCCCCCGTATCTGAACGGGGTGTCGCTCGCCTACGACGTCGGTCAGGTTCTGGGAGCGCTTGAGGCTCAGGACGTCGCCGAGTCCGAGATCGCGGGCCTCGAGTGGCTCTTCCTGCCGGTCCTCGATCACGGCGAGCGCGAGCCGCGCGCGCTTCACGCCATGCTCGCGACGCATCCCGAGTTCTTCGTCGAGGTCCTGTCCGCCATCTACCGGGCGGAGGACGAGGATGTGCGTGGGACCACAGAGGTGGGCGCGAGGCGACCCGAGCTCGCCTGGCGGCTCCTCGCCGACTGGCGCACACCACCGGGTGTCGGGCCGCACGGCGCCGTTGATCCCGAGGCCTTGGTCTCCTGGGTTCGGCGGGCACGCGAGCTCGCGGCTGAGGCTAAGCGATCCGGGCCCGGAGACTCCAAGATCGGCGCAATCCTGCGGCATGTCCCTGCCGGCACCGATGGGGTTTGGCCGCACGAGGTGGTGCGCGCGCTCCTCAGGGAACTGCAGAGCGACGAACTCGAGAACGGTATGGCGATCGAGGTGGTGAACAGCCGGGGCGTGACGACGCGAGGGCCGCTGGACGGCGGCGCGCAGGAGCGTGAGATCGCCTCGAGTTACGCAGCCGGCGCGGAGGCTCTGTCGTCTGCGTGGCCGCGGACCGCCGCGATGCTGAGGTTGCTTGCGGCGGAGTTCGAAGAGGATGCGCAGCGGCACGACGTGGATGCAAGGATGCGCGAGGAGGACTGGGCCTAACACCGGCGCGGACCGGCTGTTGGCTCGCCATCGCCTTCGTCGCGACCGGAACCACCGCCCCTCGTTTCGGACCGCCTGCGGCGCAGGCTTCACCGAGTGAACCGCCCTGACTTCAGTGGAGATGGCCCGACGAGCCTGGGAACTGGAACACGGATCAATGGTCGACCTCGATGCGTACCGCCGCGACATCGCACCGCTGGTCGAGCGGCTCGGGACGACCGAGCTCCGGCGGCTCACCGGGTACTCGTACGGCTACTGCCTAGGGATTGCTGGGGGTGAGCGCGTGCTTCACCCGATGCATTGGGGAGCTGTGGCGGACGGCTTTCGCTCAAGAATGGGGACCGCGGCGAGCAACGAAGCCAGCTACCCCGCGTAGGTCAGCTCAAACATGGTGTCGGTCAGCCACCGTCGGAACGACTCGTTGTCGCTGAACTGCTTGAACAGTTCCGTGTCGTCCTTCAGCAGGGCGGTCATGACGCGGCCCAGCGCCTTGTCGTGCTCGA
>JANMRJ010000192.1:0-1784 GCA_031370985.1 Acidimicrobiales bacterium | reverse complement strand
CTGGTTGACCGACCACGTCGCGACGTAATAGATGCTCATGGCTGTGACCTCGTTGCACGTTTGCCCTTCGAACGGCCCGCAACGAACGATAGGAGCCGCTCACGGATCGTGCTGTGGTTGCCACCATGACCACGTCGTGTGCGCCTGCCTGACCGGCGCGCTCAAGGGCGATGAGCCCAAATGGAGGTGGACCGGGGTGCGGCATTCGCGCCGCTGGTACGCTGCGATCGGGTCCGCGGGAAGATGGGCGCGTTTCCGGCGAACGTGATCCTTGGATTCGCGGAGCTACGAGCGGGGACGACGTGCAGAACGGGTTCAAGGACCGAGTCAGCCTGATCTGGAAGGTCGCCGATCAGCTCCGCGGCGACTACAAGCCGTACGACTACGCCAAGGTCATCCTGCCGCTGGTCGTCCTGCGCCGCCTCGATTGCGTCCTCGCCGCGACCAAGCCGGCCGTGCTGGCGACCGCTGCCGAGCTCGAAGGCAAGGTCTCCAACATGGAGCCGTCCCTTCTGCGGGCCTCCGGCCAGAGCTTCTACAACACCTCGAAGCTCGACTTCGAGAAGCTCCTCGACGATCCGGCCCACATTGCCGACCACCTGCGCCAGTACGTCGCGAGCTTCAGCCCAGGCGCCGCGGAGGTGATGACGCGCTTCGGTTTTGAGGCGCAGATCGCCAAGATGGACGAGGCGGACCTCCTGTACCGCGTCATCGGGATGTTCGCGAACGTCGATCTCCACCCCGACTCGGTCTCGAACCACGAGATGGGCTACATCTTCGAGGAGTTGATCCGAGGCTTCTCCGAGCAGTCCAACGAGACAGCAGGCGAGCACTTCACGCCGCGCGAGGTCATCCGGTTGATGGTCAGCCTCCTCTTCGCCGGCGACGACCCAGGGTCATGGCAGAACGGCACCATCAAGACGCTCTACGACCCAACCTGCGGGACCGGCGGGATGCTGTCGGTCGCCGAGGACTTCCTGCGAGAGCTCAACACTGGCGTCCAACTCGAGGTCTTCGGCCAGGAGCTCAACGACGAGTCGTACGCGATCTGCCGGTCCGACATGATGATCAAGGGCCAGGATCCCTCGCACATCCACGTCGGCAACACCCTGACAAAGGATGGCGAGCCGCACCGCAAGTTCGACTACATGCTGTCGAATCCGCCCTTTGGCGTGGAGTGGAAGAAGGTCGAGACCGAGGTCCGCAAGGAGGCCGCGACGCTGGGCTTCGACGGCCGCTTCGGCGCAGGGCTGCCCCGGATCACGGACGGATCGTTCCTCTTCCTCCAGCACATGATCTCGAAGATGAAGCCCGTCGAAGACGGCGGGTCCAGGATCGCGATCGTCTTCAACGCATCGCCGCTCTTCGCCGGTGGTGCTGGCCAGGGCGAGAGCGAAATTCGCCGCTGGATCATCGAGAACGACTGGCTCGAGGCGGTCGTCGCGCTGCCCGATCAGCTCTTCTACAACACCCCGCTCTCGACGTACTTCTGGATCGTCACGAACAGGAAGAGCGCCGATCGTAGAGGCAAAGTGCAGCTCCTCGACGCTCGGGATCTGGGCACCAGGATGAAGAAGTCCCTGGGGGACAAGCGCAAGGAGGTCACGGCCGCTCAGATCCTTGAGATCCGACAGCTCCACGTGGAGTTTGCCGACGGTCCGCGATCGAAGATCTTCACGAACGAAAGCTTCGGGTTTCAGCGAGTAGTGGTAGAGCGACCACTGCGCCTCAGCTATTCGGTCTCCAACAGATCCCTGGGATCTGCGGAGCTGAGTCCGGACTGG
>JANMRJ010000186.1:0-2603 GCA_031370985.1 Acidimicrobiales bacterium | reverse complement strand
TGGGCGCAGCGGGTGAGATCGAACGCTTCGAGGATCTCCATGATCTCCCTGTCAGACTTCTGCACGGTCCCTCCGGTTCGGGTGGCTTCCTTGGGTGTTGGAACACCACAAGGGTCACCCAGCCGGGGGATCGCGACGGGCTGGACTTGGACTGCGACGTGGAGATCGGCTGTCCGTCCACCGGGAGATCAGTTGTCCGTCAGCGAGGAAGTCCGTGTCCGCCTACGGGGAGGTTGGCATGTCCGCTGTCAGCTCCGACATGCAATCGATGCGCGTCGATACTCGAGCCCGGTCCGCGAGTCAGCAGGGTACTTCCGTATTGGCGGCGACGTGAGCAGCAGCGTCGTCGCCCTGACCTTCAAGCCCTATTTCATGCCCGGCCTACGCGCCGGCTATGGGGCGATGACCCTGGAGTTGCACGGCGAGATCCATGCGACCGCGGAAGGAAGTGAGATCCGGGCGAACGTCTTCGCGCCTGTCAGGCGTCCTATGGTGTGGGCGTTGGCGATCCTCCTCGTGGTATCGATCGCCGTTAGCGTGGCGGGCAGCGGGGACGCGTTCGGATGGGCGTTCGGCGTCGGCGGCGGCAGTCTTGTGTCAGCGGTCTGGGTCAGGATTCTGCGCCACAACCAGCGGATGGCACTACGCAATACCGATGAGTTCACTCGGCTCGTGGGCTCCATCGTGTCGACCGAACCTCCTGTAGTCTAGAGAGGCCCTGACCTTCGAGGGCGCTGATCCCGAGCGGACAAGAGTCGCATCGGCACCTACAACGGCGCCGACCAGCTCACGAGCCAGACCAAGGCCGGGCTTACCCGGGCCTTCGCCTACGACCCCGCCGGCAACCAGACCGGCTCTCCTGTCGGCGATCCGACCAATAGCGTCCTTACCTATGATTCACGCAACCAGCCGCTGAGCGTGGCGGTGCCCGGCAGCCCGACCGTCGCCTATACGTACGACGCCCTCGGGCGGCCCCTGGCCCGGACCGACGGCACGACGAGTGAGACGTACAGCTACCTGTGGGGTCATCACAAGGTGGGCGACCAACTGTGGGCATGGCGGATCGCGCCATGATGAGTCACGACGACGATCACACTGAGCTGCTCGAGCGCGTCCTTCGGCGGCAGTCTCCAAAGTTGCTGTATGTGACGACTATCGACCGCCGAACGGTACAGCCAGAGATCCGCCGTGAGATTGAGAGGGCAATCGTGAGCGAGCTAGTGGACACAGGTCTTGGCGACGACGACGAGCCAAGCGCCTACGGACTCGAACTTGAAGCGCTCATTGACTGGGTGCTTAGGAGCTTCCGGGGTCCGAACGAGGCGGGGTTACTGCGATAGCCCGCCTCGACCGGCGCCGACGCCGTCATGGATGCGAACGGCTTCAAGTGAGACGCGGCAGCGTGTCGTGCACGGCCACGGAGGCTGCCAGGTAGTGATTGAAACGTTCGCGCCGCTCGCAGTGATGGGTGCAATCTTGATCACGGCCCTGTCCATGCTGCCCAACGCGTGGAGCGGCAAGGGACTTTCGGGTCTTGAGCGCCGAATGCGCGTCTTCTGGTTCTGGGGAGAGGGATCGCTCCAGGGCTTCCTTCGGGCCAATACCATCGCGATTGTCGGAGGCGTAGGACTGTGGGTCGCTTGGTTCGCGGTAGAGCTGCTCAAGGTGATCGGGGCGCCGCTCGTTCGGACCGTCCTGGCCTACCAAGATCTGGTCGGATACATCGTCTTCTTGACCTCGCTCGTGCTCATGGTGACCGTCATGCTGTTCAACGTTCCCAAACTGGTCGTGCCGCCGAGCCTTCGACACCAAGCGGGCCTGCTCACGCGCAGTTCCATCCGCAAAGCCCTCTCGCGCTGGCGAAGACGCCCCGACGATCGGCCCTAGCGTCAATGTACAAACTGCCGGGCAGCGGATGGGTGGGCTGGCGGGATGTGGCGGGCGGCGGCCTTCCGGCTATCGACTTCAATGCCCCTGGGTGGGAGGAAAGGGTCACGAAGTTCCATTTTCAGCCATGAGTGAGCGACAGGATCTGGTGAGCGCCCGGATTGACATCCTGCTCCAATGCAGTGACGACGACGTCGGGCTTTGGAGCGTGATCCTCGATGCCCGGCGCGTCAAGCCAGATGGCACCGAGGCCGAGCTGCGCGAATTGACGCTCAGCCTCGTGCGCCCGCTGCTTGCGGAGGGCGTGATCCACGCCGGCTTCCCGGCCGTGGGTTATCGCGATTCTGCAGACTACGAGGAGATGAGGCGGAAGTGGGAAGCGCTCGATCCCACAGAGCGCTTCGTCGTGTCCCCGCTGCCCGTGCCCGAGCTGCTCGAACAGATCGAGCGCGACTGGGTGGCCCTCGGGCGCACGCCCAATCTGGGTGACGTCATCTGGTTCACCACGACGCCACTTGGGGATCGTGTCGCGATGGCCCTCCTGGATCTACCGAGTCGTCCCGCGTAGCAGCTCCGTGAGCGGGCGGTGGCATTGAGTACCTCAACCTGAATCCAGCAAGCCAAGTCGAACTGTTCGGGTCACCAAGCCGCGTTCTACCTCCGTGAAAGGTCTAGCGCGAACGAAGGCGTCGTCATCCGTGTCTTGTTCCGCAGGC
>JANMRJ010000154.1:0-7035 GCA_031370985.1 Acidimicrobiales bacterium | reverse complement strand
CGGGACCCGACGTTCGGCCCGCGTCCCGGTCGATCTGTCAGTGTTGCTTGCCCGCGTGCCTCGCGGCGGCCGCGTGGCCCTGGTTGGCCTGGGCGATTGTCCGGACATACGCGCCGTGATTGTCGAAACCGTCCGGGGTCGGGCTCTGGGCGGCCTGGCTGACGAGCAAACCGTGGTTGTCGGGATGCACGCCGACTGCCGCGCCGGCCGCGTCCGTCGTGGCGGCCTCCGGCGGATCGGATGTCTCCGGTGCCTCCGACTCCTGGGCGTCCGGCGCCTCGGATTCCTCGGCCTGCTGGTCGCCCTGCGTGGTCTGGCCGGCGACCTGACCGTGCTGGTTGGAGATTACCCCGCGCCCGGCAAGAGCAGCGGTCGCCGACAGGGCGAGGACAGCGATGGCGATGAGAAGGCTTCGGAAGCGGCGGGTGACGACACTCACGTTGTTTGGACCTCGTGCTGGGTGGTACACCGGGAATAACGATCGAACCCCACACTCGGTTAGGGGTAACGCTCCTCCCGGTTCGCTGCGCCGCCGCTCGGTCAGGCCGCGCCCACGATCAGCCGGAGCCTGGCGGTGGGCCGAGGACCGATGCCAGCCAGATGGCCGCGAGCGCCGCGAGCCCGATCGCCTCGGTCTGCCAGGCGCGCTCCCGGCGCTCCGGCGATGCCGAGCGGGAGACGATCGCCGCGATCAGCGGGACCGATCCGGCAAGGACGACCGCGGCCACCCCCAGCGGACCGCCACCCGAGACGATCGCCGAGCCAGCAGCCGCGACCCAGATCGCCCCGAGGAGGCCCTCGTGGACGCGCCAGGCCATGTCCGGACCGAGCCGGACGGCGATCGACGAGATCCCGGCGTCCCGGTCGCGTTCGACATCGACGAGCGTGTTGCCGATGGCCAGCGCCGCGCCGGCGGCGACCGCGACCGGCAGCAGGACGATGAACGCGACCGGCAGCGAACGCGCAACACCAACCCATCCGAACAACGGCAGGATCGGGATGCCGATCGCGAACGGCAGCCACGACCACGCCGTCCCCTTCAGGCGCAGGTCGTACGCGAGGCCGATGGCGATGACCAGCAGAGTGAGGATGCCGGTGGCGCGCGACACGCTCGCCGCGAGGACGATCCCGGCGAGGAAGCTGCCGATCGCGAGGAGCCGCGCGCCGGTCGGAGCGACGAGGCCTGCCGGGATCGGCTTGCCCGGCTTCCGGCCGGCGTCGTGCGGAGCGTCGACGAGGTCGTTGACCGTGCCGATGCCGAGCTGGAGGGCGGTCATCGCAAGACCGATCCGGATGACCTCGTCGGGCGCCCCGCCAGCGAGGACGGCGGTCGCGCCGCTGACGAGCCCGTCGAGAATCGACGGAAAGGGATGGGTCAGCCGGATCCAGCCGAGCGTTCGCGCTCCGAGGCCTGGAGCGCGGTCAGACGTAGACGAACTCGCCGAAGTTCGCGACCAGGTACTCGACGAGCCGCTCGCGACCGTCGGCGACCTGCGATCGGATGCCCGGAATGAGCGCGAAAAGGGTGATGGCCGGCACGATCAGCCGTCCGCTCCGATCCCGCCCGATCACCGCCGGCGGCCCGCCGCCAGAAGCGAACACCCGTTCGAAACTGCTCTCATCGAGCCGCGCAGCGGTCCGGAAGTCGGCAAGGACCTTGACCACGCCTCGCCGGATCGCGACATCCCGCATCAGCTCCGACGCCCACGCGTCGATCTGGTCGTCGCTCTGCTCCGCGAGTCGCTCGCGATACACCTTCGGGTCGGCCGACAAGCCGGTCGTCGCCACGTCGTCTCCTGGTTCGAGGATCGGCCGAAGTATGCCAGAGTCGGCGCTGCTCAAGTCCTTCAGGAAGGCTGGAGCCCGGCGTCGGGCGTCCGGCCGTCGGCCGTCGCGAGGGCGGCCGCCTCGGCGGCGGACCGATCCCCCTCCGGCCAGTCGTTGAACTGCTCGGTGACCCAACGTCCGATCGGACCAGGCCGGCCGCGCTCCGGTTCAGCCCGCACGAGCTCATGCAGGGCCGACCAGCAGCGAGCCGTCAGCGCATCGACGTTCTCGCGGTTGGGCCGGCCAGTGGGCGCCAGCGGCTCGCCGATCACGACCCGGATCCGGCGCCCGAAGCCGAGCCACGACGTACCGTGGATCGCGATCGGAACGAGCGGGACCTGCTCGCGCAGGGCAAAATACGCCGCGCCCTCGTTGAGCGGCCGGAGGTGCGCCTCGAACGGCTGGATCCGCCCCTCCCCCGCGATCGCCACGACCCCACCGGCCACGATCACGGCGTGCACGCGCCGGGTCGCCTCGATCAGGTCGTTCTTGCCCGGCCGGTACGGGATCGTGGCACCGGTCCAGGTCATCAACCGGTTGCGACCGCCGACCGACATGTCTTCCTCCTTCGGACCGAAGAAGGTCAGCCGCGGGCGCATCGGCAGCATCGCCATCAGGACGAACGGGTCCGCCCAGTTCAGGTGGTTGAAGCAGTAGATCGCGGGCGTCGCCGGCAGTCGCCGGCGGCCGTCGAGGCGCAGGCGGAGGTAGGCACGGACGATCAGCCACGAGGCGATCCGCGACAGCCACGCCCGAAAGATCCGGCGCAACGGATGGACGCCGTCGGTGCCGTGCGGCCGGGACGGATGCGCGACCGGGGCGCCGAGTGCGGCCACGACCGGAGTGGCGGCCGGGGCGGCCGGGACCCGCTCCTGGTCGGCCGATGGCGCGGCGCTGGGTGCAGGTTTCGCGACCGCGGAGGCGGTTGCCTCGACGGTCGGTCGTCGGCGCGGCGGCAGCGCCATCGGGTCGAAGTCGCGCAGGCTGCCGAGGACCAGGTCGGCGTAGGCCTCGGCGCCGTCGGCCGGCGGGATCGAATGGTTCGGGACCAGGACCGTCGTCATGCCGGCAGCTCGTGCCGCGCGAAGCCCGTTGTAGGAATCCTCGATCACGAGGATCGCCGACGGCTCGACATCGAGACGTCGGGCAGTCTCGAGGAACACGTCCGGCGCCGGCTTGCCGTGAGCGACCTCATCGGACGAGACGACCACCCGGAACGCATCCTCCAGCCCGCTCGCCGAGAGTGCCGCGGCGATGGACCGGCGGTGGGACGAGGATGCGAGCGCCGTCGGCCAGCGCGCCGCGGTCCGTCGGACGGCCTCGACCGCGCCGTCGATCGTCGGCGCACCCTGCTGCTGGTAGCGCTCGACCATCCCGTCGACGATCGACGCCTCGATTGTCGGAGCGTCGAGCTCGAGGGCGAGCCGGGTCCGCATCGTCTCGGACCATTGGCGGGAGTTCGCGCCCATGACCGCCGCTCGATCGTCGAGCGTCCAGTCGCGGCCATGTGCTCGGGCAAAGTCGCGCCGGACCTCGTCCCACCAGATCTCGGAATCGACGAGGACGCCATCCAGATCGAAGATGACCGCCTGAATCGCCCGCGACTGATCCGGACCGGCCGGCGCGCCGTCGGGCGCGTCAGCATGGGTCGCGGGCGAGGGCGACGAGGGCACGGCCTGTGCCGGCTCGGAAGCGCCGGGCTGGGGGTCAGCGTTTGGCGTCGGACGGTGCTTTCGCTCGGGTGGCCGGCGTGCCCGCCAGCTTCGCGGCCGCCGTGGTCCTGAGCGCTCGCGCCGTCGGGGCCTTGGCGGGCGCGCCCGTCGCCGGGCGCGTGGCGCTTGTCGCGGCCACCCGCAGCTTCGACCCGACCGTCTTCCGTCCGGACCCCCGCCGACTCTCCTCGATCGCGGGCAGCGGACGCCCGTCGATGGCGGCGATGACGCGCAGGGCGAACTCCGCGGCACGATCGGCTTCGGCGTCGACGCCGCGCAGGATCTGCGACTCGAGCTGGAAGCTCAGCATCCGGTGACCCGCCTGGGTCTCGACGCCGAGCTCTCCGATCGACACGCGACTCCAGCGGATCAGCTTCGTCGTGGCCCGCGGACCGTCGCCCGGGACATTGACCCGGACGAAGCAGGCGATCAGCCCGGGATCGGTCGGGACGAACACGGTGAACTTGGTTGCGGGCTCATCGCCCCAAGCGACCCAGCAATGCGGATCGGGTTCCGCCCCGAGCGCCCGCAGGACCGGTTCGACGACCGCTGCGACCTTCGGCCCCGCCGCGTCCCTGGCGGGAGCGGAGGCCCGCCATTCGCTGAGTCGCATCACTACCTCCGGATCGGGCCACCGATGGCGCGCCACCGGGATGTCTGCGTTGCCACCGTCGGCCCGGGCGCACGGGTCCGGCCGAGGCTAGCACAGTCCTGTACCGTTGCCGACGCGAACCGGCAGGAGGGTTGACGGCGTGCACATCGATCGGCGATTGGTCGAGTCCGGCCTGTTCCTGATGACGATCGGCGGGGTCATCGTCGCCGACCGCCCAAGGCCGTCTCGGCGACGGTGCCGCACCGCGCGCCGGGACGCTGTGGCAGTGCGCCGGCTGACATGACGTTCGCCGGATTCGCCGCCGTCGGGGTCGTCGTCGGCCTCGTCCTCCTCGGCCGCGGCTTCCTCGGCTATCGCGCAGCCGGCCTGATCAGCGGCACCTCGGTCTCGCGCATCGCGAGCCTCGCGGTCGGCGAGGTCCTCGTCAGCGGGACGGCCGAGCCGATCGAGCTCACCCTCGTGTCGCCGCTCCAGAGCGTCCCCTGCATCTATTACCGTGCGCGGATCACCGAGTCGAGCAATGACGAGTCGCGCGAAGTGTTCAAGGAGGACCGCGCGGTGGGCTTCCGGGTGCGCGACGCGAGCGGCACCGTTCGCGTCTTCCCGGGCAGCGCCAGGTTCGATGTGCCCGACCGGTACGACGAGTCAACGTCGGTCTGGGGCGCGGGTCCGACGGGCCTCCAGTTGCGGACCGGTCCGGTGTTCGCGCCGGGGCCGGAGGATCGCGAGGCGCAGATCGCTGCCCTCCTGACCGTCCGCAGACCGGATCACTGGTCGCTCTTCGACCGGAGCGGCATGCCACTGTCGACCACGAACCATCGCTCGCGCTATCGCGAGGCAAGGATCGAGGCCGGCGACATCGTGACGGTCATGGGCCGCGTCCTGCCGTTCGCCGAACTCGAGGATCCGACCGGTGCCAACCTCGTCGACGGCACCGAACTCGACGGGGCCGATCCGGAGATCGCCGCGGACCTCGCCGAGGCGCGGGCGGCCGGCCTTCTTGCGGCAACGCCCGAAGATGCCTGGGGAAACGCGGCGATCGAAGGGTTCGGGATCGGCAAGCCGGTGCGGGCGCCGGAGCTGGATCCCGCCGCGAACCCCCCACCACCGCCCGATCCGGCCCTCGCCGCCCGCGCCGACGCCGCATTCGAGATCGCTCCCGACGCCCTGATCATGGCCACCTCGGAGGAGGTCCCGATGCTCATCTCGCTCGGCGCGCCGACGCAGGTCGCGGCGCGCGCGGACCGCCAGTTCGTGCTCGGACTTGTCGGCGGCGCGCTCGCCGTCGTCAGCGCGATGGCCCTCGCGATCGTCGTCCAGAGCGGGATCCGATGACGGCGGCAAGGGCGGAGCATCGAGCCGGGCCGACGAGGCCCGGGCGCCGGGCGACGCCGGGGGCGAGGCGGGTATGAACCCGGTTGCGCTGGCTGGCGCGTTCGCGGTCGGCCTGGTCGTCGCGATCGTGCTGTTCGTCGTCGTCGCGACCTACAACGACGTGGTCGCCCTCCAGCGCCGGATCGACAAGGCCTGGGCGAACATCGAGGTCTCGCTCCAGCAACGGTTCGACCAGCTGCCGGCCCTGGTCGACTCGGTTCGCGGCCTGATGACCTTCGAGAGGGACGTGCTGACCAGGGTCACGGCCGCGCGCGCCGCGTTCTCGCCGACGGCGCCAATCCGGGACCAGGCCGCGACCTCGGCCGCGACGACCCGTGCTGTCCGGACGCTGTTCGCGACGGTCGAGCGCTACCCGGAGGTGCAGTCCGCCGCGAACGTCCTCGCCCTCCAGACGGAGATCGAGCGACTCGAATCGATGATCGCCGACCGGCGCGAGCTCTACAACGATCAGGTCTATCGCTACAACACGCGGATCGCCCAGCTGCCCGGGGTCGTTCTGGCGGGCCCGTTCAGCTGGACGCGGCGGGTGTTCTTCGACGCCGACGTGGCCGCCGACGTGCCGCCGCGCTCGCTGACCGACGAGCCCGCGGCCGGACCGTGACGAGCCCGTCGGGGACGCAGCCGGGAGCCGAGCCGGCGGTCGGCGAGCCCGAACCCGTCGACCTCGTCCCAACTCGGCTCGTTCTGGCCCGGCACGGCGAGACCGCGTGGTCGAAGTCCGGCCAGCACACGGGCCGGACCGATATCCCGCTGACCGAGATCGGACGGGACCAGGCCCGCCGGCTCGGTGCGGTGCTCGCCGGGCGGACCTTCAGTCGGGTGGTCTCGAGCCCCCTGTCGCGCGCGACCGAGACGGCCCGGTTGGCGGGGTTCGGCGCGCGTCTCGAGCTCGACCCCGACCTGCAGGAGTGGGACTACGGCGTCTACGAGGGACGTCGTCGGGCCGATATCTCCAGGGACGATCCGGGTTGGACGATCTGGAGCCGGCCGATCCCCGGTGGCGAGAGTCTTGCGGAGCTCGGCGAGCGGGCGGACCGGGTCATCGAGCGCCTTCTCCCGCTCGACGGCGATGTCCTCGTGTTCTCCCATGGCCATTTCCTGCGAGTGCTCGCGGCCCGCTGGATCGAAACCCCGCCGGTCACCGCCAGTCGTCTCGACCTGTGGACCGCGACCGTATCCGAGCTCGGCTGGGAAACGGACCGGCGGGTGATCGAGATCTGGAACGCGGCCGGGCACCTGGCGGGCTGACGATCGACCCGGTCTGCTCGCCCCGAGCCCCCGATTCGGAGTAGAATTCTTGTTCGCGCAATCGTTGCGCCCTCGTCCCCGCCAGGTCGACGGCCCTCGCGGACCGGCCTGCGTCGCCCGATCGCCAGTCCCGGGAGGTCTCACCTTCGTGTCCAACGGAACCATGCGTCCGCCGCGTCCTGCCGCCACGCCCGTGAACGAGCCCCTCAAGCACGTCATCGCCGAGTACAAGCACCAGGC
>JANMRJ010000116.1:0-3914 GCA_031370985.1 Acidimicrobiales bacterium | reverse complement strand
GATCTCCCCGCCCCGGCGATTGGTCAGGGTCACGCCGGCCGGCGCAACCATGGCGACGACACGCTGGCCATCGAGCTTCGGCTCGAAGAGGTAGGCCGCCGGATTCGGCGGAATGCCTGCCCCCCCGGCCAGCATGGGCAGGAGGTGGGGCAGGTCTGTCGGGCTGGGTCCGAGCGCCACACCCGCATCCTGGCTCACCAGCGGCGGCTATCCCACGCGTGAAATCCTGGGTTCGATCCTCCTCAGCTCTGAACTCTTTGCCGGTTGCCCACCTTTCTCGATCCTCCTCTGTCTGCTTCGCCTGCCGTCGGTGCTCCTCACCGATTGGCGGTGAGCAGCGTCGCAGCCCGGCGGGCTTGCTCGATGCAGGCGGCAATGCCCAGGCCCCGGTAGGACGCGCCGGCGACGAGGACATCCGGGGCGCCGGCGGCCAGCGCCGCCTCGATGTCGTCGACGGTGTCCTGGTGGTGGGTGACGTATTGCGGGAAGCCTTTTGGCCAACGCGCCACGAGGGCGTCGACCGGTTCCTCGGTCAGGGCCAGGGCTTCGGCCAACTCTTTATGCACTCGCCGGACCAGCTCGTCATCGGGCATGTCCATCGCCCGCTCGTCGCCATCGCGGCCCGCCGACGCTCGCAGCAGCACGTGCCCGCCGGCCGCCAGCGCCGGCCACTTGTTGGTCGACCACGTGCAGGCGGTGATGAACCGGCCTTCGACCCGGGGGACCAGCATGCCGGCGCCCTCGGGGAGGGGCCGGGCGAGGGCCGACGGGCGGTAGGCCAGGGTGGCGGTGACCACGGAGGCGTGGCGGATGCGCGCCAGGTGGTCAGCCGCGACCGGCGAGACCGCCGCCACCATCGGGGCGGCGACGAACGACGGCACGGTGAGGACGACGGCGTCCGCTTCGATGTCGGCTCCGGGCGTGCACGCCACGCGGTAGCGGCCACCCTCGGCCGCAATGCCGGTCACCGTCGTGCCGAGGCGGAGGTCGGTGATGTCCTCGGCCAAGCGATCGATGAGGCGGTGCAGCCCGCCCACCAGGCCGAGGAACACCGGGCCGCCGGGACCTGGCTTGGCCTGGCGGAGCCCGAGCACCAGGCTGCGGTTGCGGGCGGCACCCGCAGCGATGGCCGGGGCGGTCGCGGCCAGGCTGAGGGCGTCGGCCCGGCCGGCGTGAATGCCCCCGACCAACGGGTCGACCAGGCGGTCGACGACCTCATGGCCCATGCGCCGGCCGACGACTGCCGCCACCGTCGGGTCGGCGCCACCGCCACCGCCGGCGCCTGCAGCACCGCGGGTTCGGGGCAGGACGAGGTCGAGGGCGGCCCGGGCCACGCCGACCGGCGTCAGCACGCGGGAGCGGACGAGGGGGAGGAGGGCGGTCGGGACGCCGAGCACATGGCGTTCGGGCAGCGGGCGCAGCCGGTCGCCGATCCAGAGCCAGGCCTTGCCCGTCGCTGGGGCGACGAGGTCGTCGCCTAGACCGAGCTCGCGGCACAGGTCGACGGCCCACGGCACCCGGGCGAGGAAGGTGTCGGGGCCAGCCTCGACCGGCACGCCGGCCAGCTCTCGCGTCTGGATCTTCCCGCCGGGTCCGGCGCTGGCCTCGATGACGGTGACGGCCAGCCCGGCCTGGGCCAGGTACCGGGCCGCGGCCAGGCCGGTGATGCCGCCGCCGACGACTGCTACCCGCCCTGCTTTAAGGACCAGCGTTGCGCCAGCCATCACTCCCGGCAACACGGTCCCGAATCACGTCGGCCAACGTGGCGCAGAAGGCGGGGTCGGCGTTGGGCGACGGCGTTCGGGTGAACGCCAGCCCCAGGGCGCCGGCGGCAGCCCGGGCCTCGACATCAAGGTCGAACAGCACTTCGAGGTGGTCGGACACAAAGCCGGCCGCACACACCACCACGCCGGCGGCGCCCGCGGTGACCAGCGCCGGCAGGACGGCGAGGATGTCGGGGCCGATCCACGGCTCGGGGGTCCGGCCGGCGCTCTGCCAGCCGACCGACCACCGCTCCACGCCGGCCCGCGCCGCCACTGCGGCCGCCGTCTCGGCCAGCTGGTCGGGGTAGGGGTCGCCCGTGTCGAGGATGCGGGTCGGCAGCGAGTGGGCGGTGAACACCACCTCGACCGGTTCGGCTTCGAGGCGCCGCAGCTCGTCCGCGACGTTGCCGGCCAGCAGGTCGAGGTAGCCCGGGGCCAGGTGCCAGGACCGCACCATGGTGAGGCTGAGCCCGAGACCGGCGGCGGTGTCCTCCGCCCGCTTGGCGTACTCCCCCACCGACATGGCCGAGAAGTGGGGCGCCAGTACCAGGCCGACGGCCTGGGTGATGCCGGCGCCGGCCAGGGCGACGACGCCGTCCTCGATGAACGGCGGCGCGTGCTTCATGCCCAGCTCGACGTGGAACCCGTCGCCCAGCGCAGACTGGATGCCGACGGCCTGCTCACGGGTTCGCTCCAGCAGCGGCGACGTGCCCCCGATCGCGTCGTAGCGCCGGCGGAGGTCGGCGAGCTGCTCCGGGGTGGGTGGCCGCCCCCGCCGCACGTGGGTGTAGTACCCCTCGACATCGCCGGGTGCGGCCGGCGTGCCGTACGCCATCAACAGCACGCCGACGGGTGCCCCGGCGCCGGCGGCGCCGTCCTGAGGATCAGTCACCGTGCACGAAGTCGACCAGGCGCGCCAGGATGTCAGGGTCGGTCTCCGGCAACACGCCCCAGCCCAGGTTGAACACGTGGCCGGGGCGGCCGGCGTTGCCGGCGAGGACGGCGGTGGCCTCCCGGGCGACGACCTCGAACGGCGCCAGGCAGACGGCGGGGTCGAGGTTGCCCTGGACGGCGTGCTCGCCCAGGCGGGCGCGGGCCCGGTCGAGCGGCACCCGCCAGTCGACGCCGACGACATCCGGTCCGGCTTCGGCCAGCTGCTCGAGCAGCTCGCCGGTGCCCACCCCGAAGTGGATCCGGGGCACGCCGAGGTCCTCCAGGCCGGCGAAGATCTTCCGGGTGGCGGGCAGCACCGAGCGCCGGTAGTCGGCGGGGCTGAGCATGCCGGCCCACGAGTCGAACACCTGCACCGCGGCGGCGCCGGCGGCCACTTGCGCCCGCAGGGACGCGATGACCATGTCCGCCAGCCGGTCGAGCAGCGCCGACCAAAACGCGGGGTCGGCGTGCATGGCCGCCTTGGTGCGGCCGAGCGTCTTGGAGGACCCGCCTTCGATCAGGTAGCTGGCCAGGGTGAACGGGGCGCCGGCGAAGCCGATCAGCGGCACCTCGAGCTGGCCGGCGAGCAGGCGGACCGTGTCGAGCACGTAGGGCATGTCGGTCTCGGGCTCGAGCGGCCGGAGGCGGGCCAGGTCGGCGGAGGCGCGGAACGGCTCGGCCAGCACCGGACCCGGCTGCAGCTCGATGTCGATCCCCACCGCGGCGAGGGGGACGACGATGTCTGAGAACAGGATGGCTGCGTCGACCCCCAGCCGGCGCACCGGCTGCATGGTGACCTCGGCCGCGAGCTCGGGATTGCGGAAGATGTCGAACATCCCGTAGCGCTCGCGCAGCGCCCGGTATTCGGGCAGGCAGCGGCCGGCCTGGCGCATGAACCACACCGGCGTCCGCTCGACGGGCTTGCCCCAGCAGGCATCGAGCAGGGAAGTGTTCACCCCGTCGACCATACCGCCGCGCACGTCGCCTTCGGAGGCGGGGCAAGATGGTGGCATGAGCGACCCAGCCGGACCGGAGGCGTCCCAATCCCTGGCGCCGGCGGGCTGGTACCCCGACTTCTGGACGCCGTCCCGCAAGCGGTACTGGACCGGCTCGGCGTGGACGTTCACCACGACCGATGCCGCCGCGGTCGACGACCCGGCGCCCGACGACGCCAACCCGCTGCCGGGCGGCCACGGCCTGCCGGCGCCGGTCGTGGCG
>JANMRJ010000095.1:0-1251 GCA_031370985.1 Acidimicrobiales bacterium | reverse complement strand
CGGAGGAGACGTACGCGACGCCGGCGGGGTTCAAGCCATCTGATCCAGACCGGCATCGACATCAGCCCGGAACCTGACGGGGTCAGTGGCAGGCAAGTCCTTGAACAGCTCCACCAGGCGAGCGGCGGTCATCGGTGGCTTGATGAGCTGTCGTAGCTCGGCGACTGGCACGCCGTCGCGGGTGATCGTGATGGGTTCGCCTGCCGCGGCGCGGTCGACGACCTCGTCGCAGTGATCGCGGAACTCCCGAATCGATGCTCACGCCGGCCTGGTGACCAGCGAGGAGCTTCAGCTCCTCAAGGAGCACGAGCCCGGCGTCACCCTCACGCCCTATTGCCAGGCGCTCGTTCGCTCCGGCTGGCAGATGCCCAAGCTGCTCCACACCCGTGTCAGCGCGCTGGCTGATGAATTCCAGATCGTCGGCTACGAGCAATACATCGCCGGCGGCGACGGCGAGAAGCTGCTGGCCAACCCCGCCGAACCGAACTTCCGCAAGTGGTTCCTGATCTCCGAAGTCGTCCGTACGCTGTACGGCTACCCGGCCGACACCGCCCGAAGGGGCACCGTGGCCGGCAAAGAGGTGACACTGCTCCCCTACGGCCTCGATCTCAAGCTCGCCAATGTCGTGCTGGAGGCACCGTCCAACGACTTGTACTTCGTTGACCTGTTCGGTCCGAAGGATTTCGATGAGGACGGCAATTGGCTGACGAACTCCACCAAGCTCGACGACCTTCCCCCGGCGAGGCTGCGAGCCCGCCTCGGCCAGCTCAACCTGCCTCCCGCGGAGGTGTCCTTCATCCGGACCGAGATCGAAGCCGGGTACCCCTGGCTGGACGCCATCTACCGGGAGTGGAGGTGTAGAAGCCCGAGAACCCGCCGCCGGCGCCGGCGGGCTCTCGGTCAGGGCTGAGCAGCGTTCAGTGCGCGGCGTCGTAGGCGGCGACGATGGCGGCCGGGATGCGGCCGCGGTCGCCCAGGGTGGCGTGGCCGTTCAAGCGAGCCCACTCCCGGATCGCCTTCAGCTTCTCGCGGTCGGCGGAGCTACGGGCCGGCGTGGCCGGGCTGGCCGTGCCGCTGTCGTCAGAGGAACTGCCCCGCCTCGTCCTGCGGGCGCCGGCGGAACGCGTCCGATCCGATGACCAGCCGATCAGGCCCTGCACCGTGTCTTGGAAGTCGACAGCATGGTCCTTGCAGAGATCGATGCTGTACTCGTAGCCATCCGAGCCGAAACTGACAGTTTCGGCGCCATCG
>JANMRJ010000094.1:0-1613 GCA_031370985.1 Acidimicrobiales bacterium | reverse complement strand
ACGCGACCCCCGCCGCAACGGCGCCGGCTGTGAGGGAGCCTGCGCCTGCGGCTCGTCGTAGGGCTCGTACTCCTCATACTCCTCGTCGTCGACCAAGCCCAGATACACCATGGACCTTCGCCAGATTGATGCCATACCGCTCGCCTCCTTGGCTTCCTGAGCCTATCGCCGCATCGTCGCTGCGACGGGCCGCGCGCCGAACAGGCCGCGACCCACACGCACCATTGTCGAACCCTCCTCGACCGCCACGTCGAGGTCGTCCGTCATACCCATTGATCGCTCCACGAGCCCAAGGCGGTCCGCCAGCGCAGTGACCTCCCGGAAGCCGGGACGAGCCAGTTCCGGCGGACCCTTCGGCCCGACAGCCATCAGGCCCCGAACGTTGAGACCCAGGCCGTCGAGCCCCTCGACCAGGCCGGGCACCTCGCTGGGCGCGCAACCGCTGCGGCCTGCCGCCCAGGTGGCACTGCGGCCTGCCGCCCAGGTGGCACTGCGGCCTGCCGCCGGCGAGGAGGCACTGCGGCCTGCCGCCGGCGAGCCGGCGCCGTCGATGTTGACCTGCACGAGCACCTGGGCGCCGGGGGCGCGCCGGGCGATCTCCTCCCCCGCGGCCAGCCGGTCGACTCCCTGCCACAGGTGCACGGCCGGGGCGATCGAGCGGACCTTGTTGCGCTGCACACGCCCGAGGAAGTGCCAGCGCCGCTCGTGCTGCGGGGCCAACTGCCACTTCTCGGCCAGTTCCTGGGCGTAGTTCTCGCCCACATCGTCGAGGCCCATCGCCGCTGCCGCGTCGAGCGCCTCGACGCCGAAGCCCTTGGTGACGGCGACCACCACGATCTCTTCCGGCTTACGGCCGGCGGCGACGATGCGGGCGCGAATGGCGGCCAGGCGGTCGGCGTACTCGCTGGGACTCATCGCCACACCACCGTGGCCTGGCGTTGCTGCTCCCCGCGCGCCCGCCATGAGAAGTGCTGCGCCGAGCAAGCCGTGCAGACCCCGACATCGGCGACCTCCACCACGCCGGCCCGCGCCAGAGCGGCCCGCACGGCCGAGGGGATGTCGAGCGCCGGGCCGCCGGTTGCGGTTGTGGCCCGCACCGTGTCGCCCAGGCGGGAGGCGACCACATCGAGGTCGTCGGCACCGAAGGCGTAGCAGCCGGCGTGGATGCACGGCCCGATGACGGCCTCGATGTCGGTGGCGCCGAGAACCCGCATCTCCGCGACGGTAGCCCCGAGCACGCCGGCGACGACGCCCCGCCAGCCGGCGTGGGCCACGCCGATCACACCCTCGGCGCTGGCCAGGGCGACGGGGGCGCAGTCGGCGGAGAGGACGGCGATGGCGCAGCCGAGCTCCGCGGTGACGGCCGCGTCGGCTTGAGCGCCGGCCTTGTCGCCGGCGCCGGTGACGCGCACCACGCCGGCGCCATGGACCTGGCGGAGCCACGTCCATGGCCGGTCGACGACGGCGCGCCGGCGGGCGGCCACATCGGGCCGTACGTCGACCACCGCAGCGCCTCCGTGGCCCAAGTCGCCCGCGGCGCGCCCGGTACACGCGACAATGGCCCCCCACCATGACAGTGGGCGCAGGAGGGCTGCGCCGCCCAGCCTCAAGTC
>JANMRJ010000082.1:0-1165 GCA_031370985.1 Acidimicrobiales bacterium | reverse complement strand
CCCGGTTGACGTAGGCATCGTCGATGACCGCCGGCACGGCGTAGGGGTGGGTGGTCGTCGTGCGCTCGGGTTCGGTGGCGACGGTGTTGGTGCTCCGTGCCACTGGTGCGGGCGAGCTGCATGCACCGGCGACCATCAGCGCGCTCACACAAGCCGCAACTGACATCGCCCATGGTCGCCACCGCGCGCCGCGCACGTCCTGATCATGTCATAGCCTTTCGGGCTACGCAAGGGCTTCACACACTAGCCGCAGTGACCGAGCAGCCAGTTCGTGGTGAAGTGTCCCGCATGACTCCCGAGGCCGCGCTCGAAAAGCTGGCCGCCACGCTTGGCGGCGGGGGCGAGGTGCGTCTGGGCCAGATCGAGATGGCCCGGGCGGTGGCGACTGCGGTGCGGGAGCGGCGCCCGCTGGTCGTGCAGGCCGGCACCGGTACGGGCAAGACGTGGGCGTACCTGGTGGGCGCGCTGCTGGACGGCGGCAACCGCCGGGTCGTCATCGCCACCGCCACCAAGGCGCTCCAGGACCAGCTGGCGGGGAAGGACCTGCCCTCGATCGCCGCCGCCGGCCTGCGGCCCGGCCTGACCTGGGCCGTGCTCAAGGGCCGGAGCAACTACCTGTGCCGGCAGGCCGCGGCCGAGGCGTCGCGGGAAGCCGCTGCGCCCATGCTGCCGGGGACCGACACCCGGGGCATCGGGGCTGAGATCACCAAGCTGCTGGCCTGGGCCAACGTCAGCCAGACCGGGGATCGGGCCGAGCTGGACTTCGAGCCCAAGGCGCAGGCGTGGTCGTCGGTCAGCGTCGGCTCCGAGGAGTGCCCCGGAGCCCAGACCTGTCCCAGCGGCGGGAGCTGCTTCGCCGAGGCCGCCTACGATCGGGCTCGCGAAGCCGACGTGATCGTCGTCAACCTCCACCTGCTCGGCGCCCATGTCGCCTCGGGCGGCTTCATCTTGCCCGAGCACGACGTGGTGATCGTCGACGAGGCCCATGAGACCGAGGACATCCTGTCGGCGGCGCTCGGTGTGATCATGACGCCGGGCCGCGTCGCAGCCGTGGCCCGGCTGGTGCCGGGTAGCGCCCTCCTCCGCCACCGCGACACCCTCGACCGGGCTTTGACTCCGCTTGTCGGCAAGCGCCTGGCCAAGGGCGCGTCCGCCGAACCGCCGG
>JANMRJ010000068.1:0-2573 GCA_031370985.1 Acidimicrobiales bacterium | reverse complement strand
GATCGAGGCTCACGGAAGGGTCACTCGTACGCGAGGACACGGATGCCCTGGCGCCGGAAGTCGCGCGGATTGCGGGTCACGACCGTCGCGTCAAGACTCCACGCCGCTGCGGCGATGAGGGCGTCTGCCAGACTTCGGGCTCGGCGTCCCGCACCCCGCGTCCGGCGGTTCTCGGCCGCCCAACGCGCGGCGGCTGGTGCGATCGCGACGTACTCGAGCGCCGATAGCACCCCCTCGATCGCGGCTCGCTCGACGTCGTCACCGCCCGACAGGGCCTCGCAGGTCACGACGTCGCACGTGTAAAGCGGCTCGACGTCGGAGAACAGCCGGTACACAAGGTCGATCGCGCTGACTCGACCGTGAGCGAAGTCGAGCAGCACGGTCGTATCCAGCAGATAGCTCATTGAGCCTGCTCGTCGGCATCGGCGTCGGTGTCGGCGTCGGCGTCGGACCGGACGTCTCGATCATCGGCTCGCATCGCATCGATTGATGCAAGGATCTCGTCCCCCGATCGCCAACCTGGCCGACCGACCATCACGCCGCGTCCAGCCTCGAGCGCGGCTTGCAGCCGGTCCCGCTTGAGCTCGTTGGCGGCCGCCCGGGCCAGAAACGCACTTCGCCCGCGTGGGCCGACCCGCCGGTCAATCTCACCAAGGAGGTCGCCCGGCAGGGTGATCGTCGTCCGTGCTGTCATCACCATGGATCCTCAACCGTAGAGTATGCGTTGCTATCATACTTCACGCCCGATCCTCCACCACGAGGACCTCCTCGCCGAGCATGTCGGTAATCCGGACGGCCGCCGCGCGGTCAGCGTGCTCTCCGGGCCCGGCCAGCTCGTAGGCGCCGTCGACCAGATCCGACCGACGGGCCGGGATGTCGATCAGCTCGACGTCGAAGATGGTGCCGTCATAGGCGGTATCGATCGCAACGGAGTCGACCATCGCCCGCCAGTCGTCGATCGACGGCGCGAGGATGCCCTCCTCCCCGGACAGCCGCTCGAGGATCGATGGCGAGAGGAAGTCGTCGATCCGCACCTGAATCCGGTCGACCGTGCGCTCGAAAGTCACGCGGGCAGAGGCCGGCCGATGCTCGAAGAACCGGCCGTGCTTCGGATCGGTCCGGAGGTCGATCAGCCGGATCTTGTTGATCGGCCGATGGCGGTTCCACTCGTCGAGCCAGGCCTGCGTGGAGAGCTCCCGACCGAGCCCGACGACGACGACATTGCGCTCCTCGCCCGGGCGGGCGTCCAACTCGCGGGCGACCGCCTGGAGATCGAGAACGGTCGCCGGGTGGTCGAACCCGACGACGAAAACGAGCTCCGAGCCAAGGGTGCCGGTGAAGAACGCATCGGTCTTCGTCCGGGTGATCCCGAGGTGGGCGACTGCGAGCTCGAGCGCCTCGTTGTGCTGGATCTGGAGGTCGTAGTCGTTGACCCGCTGGACCGAAAACGACATCTGGGCCGGCTTGGCCGGAGCGTCCTCCTCGGCCTCGATCGTCAGCTGCTGGCCGCCACCGGCCGCGATCTGCCCCTCGATGATCGCCGCGAGCCGCTTCTCGGTCGTCTGGATCGCGCCCTTGTTGATGTCCGCCCCGATCCAACGTCGCCCAAGCTTCTGGGCCACTGCCGCGGTCGTGCCCGACCCGATGAAGCAATCCAGGACGATGTCGCCGGGATTGGACAGCAGCCGAAGAACGCGATCGATCAGCGGCTCCGGCTTCTCTGTCGGGTACGTGGCCTCACCCCGTCGCTGGATGCCGCGAACCATTTGGATGTCGTCCCACCAGTCCTGCAGCGGTACGCCCTTGCTCTCGTCCAAGTACCGCTTGAGGTACGGCATGCCCGATTCGCTGTATACGAGACGACCTGACTGATCCAACTCTTCCATATGGGCAAGGCTGAACCGCCACGACCTGCGCACGCCCTTCCAGTCATAAACGGGGCTGCCTTTGGCGACCCCGCCCGGACCGGTGACATCTGCCTTGTTGTATCGCCGACCGGTTCCTTCTTCGACATTCCGATACCAGTTTTCGATCGTCGACGTGGGAAGGGGTGTGAACAGGTCGTTCCAAGTTGATGGACGCCGACCATAGATGAGAAGCGAGTCGTGAACGGCGCCGAGGTGTCTTGCTCCTTGCCCGACGTCGCTATGCGCATCGGACCTCTTCCAGACGACTTCGTTGATGAACGTGTCTGCCCCCAGCACCTCGTCGAGTACGGACCGCAATTGGTGTCCCCGACGCGGGTCGCAATGTAGGACGAGATTGCCCGAGGCCGTCGCGAGTTCTTTGATCAGGAGCAGCCGTTCGTACATGAACTGGAGATACGTGTCGTTCGCCCAGATGTCGGTGTACTGGATCTGCTCGCCGAGGGTGTAGTCCTCGCCGTCGAGCCGGGCCGAGCCGGACGCTCCGCGGAGCTGGACCTTGCGGACATAGTCGGCGCCCGAGTCGAACGGCGGATCCATGTAGACGAGGTCGACCTTTCCGCGGAAGCCGTTGGCGAGGAGGTGGGCGAGGACCTCCTTGTTGTCGCCGTGGAAGAGCAGCCCGCCGTGATCGAACCGATCCGGCCA
>JANMRJ010000055.1:0-5352 GCA_031370985.1 Acidimicrobiales bacterium | reverse complement strand
ATCCCCGGATCGTCGTGAGCCGAACGCGGCTCGAATCCGGTGCCCCTCGTCGCGGCGAGCGTGGCGCTGGTGGGGCTACGATGGGAACAGCCTCGCTGTCGGGTTGCACGCCGAAGCAGGGTCCGGAGGGTCCACCTTGCGAGTCCTGGTCGTCGAGGACGAGACTGCCATAGCTGATGCGGTCAAGGCAGCGATCATGGCCGACGGTCACGCTGTAGATATCGTGGGCGACGGGCATGACGCGCTGATCTGGGCCGAGACTTACCCCTACGACTTGGTGATTCTCGATGTGATCATGCCCAGGCTCGACGGTTTGTCGACCTGTGCAGCGCTCCGCGACCGGGGTTGCGCGGCAGCGATCTTGATGCTCACGGCCCTGGACGGCATCGAGGATCGCGTGGCCGGGCTCGATCACGGCGCGGACGACTACCTGGCCAAACCGTTCGCGATCGAGGAACTCCGCGCGCGAGTGCGCGCGCTCGGGAGGCGGCGACTCGAGGACCGCGCAGCCCGCATCGGGGTGGGCGACCTCCAACTTGACCCGGCGACCCTTGGCGTGTGGCGCGGCTCAAGAGAGGTGCGTCTGACGGCACGCGAATTCGCGCTGCTGGAGCTGCTCGCCCGACGGCCTGGCCGCATCTTCTCCCGTGAACGCCTGATCGAAGTCCTGTGGGACGCTGACTTCGCCGCCGAGTCGAACATCGTCGAGGTCTACATCCGGAGTCTCCGCCGCAAGGTCGATGAGGGCCGGCGCGACGGTCTGATCCAGACGGTGCGCGGCTCTGGATATCGACTTCGGGCGCCGAGTCCCGATTGATGTTCAGGCGCGCTCGCATCCGGCTCACCGCCCTCTACATCGCGCTCTTCACGTTCGTGCTCGGGATCTTCAGCCTCATCTTCTACTTCGGGTTTGCGACCGTGCTGGCGCCCACCTTCGACATCGGGCCCGAGCTCACGAAGGAACAGGTGGCGGAGGTTGCCTACCAGACCACCGTTCAGCGGATCGGGCTCGCTCTCCTGGGGGCGGACTCGATCGTGATCGTCGTGGTCGGCGTCGCGGCCTGGCTCCTCGCGGCGCGCACCCTGCGGCCGATCCGGGAAGCCCACGCTCGCCAACGACGTTTCCTGGCCGACGCTTCGCACGAGATGCGGACGCCACTGACGGCAATCCGGACATCGGCCGAGAGCGCCCTTGTGGCGGCGAACTCCGCCGAGGAGTTGCGCCAGGCACTGACCGTTGTGGCGGGATCAGCCGAGCGCCTGGCGCGGATCACGAATGACCTGCTGCTGCTCGCACGGGCAGACGATGCTCCACTGGATCGGCACAGCGAACCGATCGACCTGTCCGTTGCGGTGGCCGAGACGGTCGAGTCGTTCGTCGTTGCGCACGCCGAGCTCCCACGAGCACGAATCGTCCTGACCCCGAATCTCCGGGTCACGGCCAACCCCGACGAGATCGGCCGGATCGTCGCGAATCTTCTGGACAACGCCCTCCGCTACGGCGGCGGTCCCACGGGCAACGCACCGAAGGTCGTGACTCGATCCACGGAGCGAGAGGCCATCGTGGAGGTCAGTGACGATGGTCCGGGGATCGCTGCCGCTGATCTGGACCGCATCTTCGAGCCGTTCTACCGGGTCCACGCCGATGCTGGTTCTCCCCCGGGCAGCGGTCTCGGACTGGCGATCGCTCGCAGCCTCGCGCTCCGGAACGGTGGTCGGCTGACCGTGTCGAGCCGAACCGGTGGCGGGGTCACGTTTCGCCTTGCGTTGCCGCGCTTCAGGTGAGGTTCATCTTGACCGGCGATAACTCGCACTGATCGACGGGCGATCTGTCGGTGAGCTACGCGAGGTTCCGTTCGGATGCACTCTTTCCTCAGTCTCGGCAATCGGGTCAGGCGCATGCTCGTCATCCCGACCTTGGGCCTCGCGATCGCGGCGTGCGGCGGAGCTGGTTCCCTGCCCCCCGGCACGAGCCCGACCTCGGGCACCGTCACGTCGCCTGGTTCGCCGGGATCGTCGGCGTCAGCGATCGGATCGTCGGCTCCGGACAGCGGCGGCGGGACGGGCCATGGCGACATCCCGGACAACGCGGTCTTCCTCACCTACCACGGGACGAACCCGGCCTTCTCGATCAAATACGTCGAGGGCTGGCAGGTCACCCAGCAGCCGACCGGCGTCGGGATCCGTGACAAGGACAGCAGCGAGACGGTCACGATCGTGGCCGCAGCTCCGGATATCGCCGCCTACGTCGCGTCGACGGATCTGCCGACCTTGCGCGCCCGGGCCGGTTTCCAACTGCTGAAGCAGGACACCATCGCGGTCGGCGCATCGATCTACATCCGTCTTGTCTTTCAGCTGCCCTCACCGCCCGATCCGGTGACCGGGAAACAGGTGGCCTCGACGATCGATCGGTACTACGTTCCGGGACCCGCCGGCCTCGCGGTCGTCAGCCTGTCGACCCCCGACGGCGTGGACAACGTTGATGCGTTCCGCCTGCTGATCGAGAGCTTCCGGTGGTCGTGACAGCGACCTCCCGACCGGGCGGCGGGTCAACAACGGCCGACCCAATCATCGTGCTGTCCGACGTCATCCGGGTATACCGCGAGGCAGATGTCGAGACGATCGCGCTCCGCGGGGTCGATCTCGAGGTGGCGCCTGGCGAGTTCGTCGCGATCATGGGCCGATCGGGATCCGGGAAGTCGACCCTGCTGCAGCTGCTCGCCGGCTCGGATCGGCCGACGGCCGGGCGCGTGCTGATCGCCGGTCTCGACCTCTCACGGACTTCGGAGGATGAGCGCGCGAGGCTGCGCGGGGTACATGTCGGGATCGTCTTCCAGCGTCAGAACCTGGTCCCGTTCCTCAGTCTCGAGGAAAACGTCGTGCTGGCCTTGGTGCTGGCCGGCCGGCCAGCCGATCGGGTCGTAGCGCGGCGAGCCCTGGTTCGGGTGGGTCTCGATGGCCGGGCCGATCATCGGCCTGAGCAGCTCTCGGGCGGCGAGCAGCAGCGGGCCGCCCTGGCGACCGTCCTCGCGACCAGGCCGCCAATCGTCCTCGCCGACGAGATCAGCGGAGAACTCGATTCGGAGAATGCCGCGCTGCTGCTCGGCCTCCTCGAGGAGATCCACAGCGCGGACGCGATGACACTGGTCCTCGCCACGCACGACCCAAGCGTGGCCGAGCGTGCCGACCGGCTCGTCGAATTGCGCGATGGCCGGATCGTCAGCGATCGGCGCCTCCGATGACCATCATCAGTTGTCGAGGGCTGACCCGACGCTACGTCAAGGCTGGGCTCGAACCGGTCGTCGCCGTCGACGCGGTGGACCTGGACATCGAACCGGGCACGTTCGTCGCGGTCGAAGGGCCGTCCGGGTCCGGAAAGACGACGTTGCTCGGTCTGCTCGCCGGCCTTGAACCTCCCGACGCGGGTGAGATCGTGGTGCTCGGCCACGACCTGTCCCGGCTCTCCGGGACCGAGCGGGCCCGGCTGCGTCAGCGTCGGCTCGGGATCGTCCTCCAATCCTTTGGTCTGATCGCCAGCCTGCGCGCGGGCGAGAATGTCGCACTGCCGCTGGCACTCGCTGGCGTCACCGAACGAGAGCGGCAGGCACGTGCCCGGATGGCCCTGACGGAGGTCGGACTTGGGTCCGCCTTCGAGGCCCGCATAGACGAGCTGTCGGGCGGCGAGCGGCAGCGCGTCGGCGTGGCTCGGGCCCTTGTCATCGAGCCGGCCGTCATCCTGGCCGATGAACCCACCGGCAGCCTCGACGAAGACAACGCGGCGGGGATCCTCGACCTGCTCACCGAGGCGGTGCGTCGCCGTGGAGCCAGCCTCGTCCTGGTCACCCACGACCCGTTGAGCGCCGCTCGCGCGGATCGTCGATACCGGATGCGCGATGGCCGGCTGAGCGCAGGAGCCTTGGCATGACGTTGTTCCTCCACGCCGTCCGTCTGGTCGTTCGTGAACCGCGCCGATCGCTGGCCGCTCTCGTCGGCGTGGCGATCGCGTCCGCCCTCATCACCAGCGTCCTGCTGTTCGGGACCGCGTCAGGGACCACCGTCACTCGGCGCGCGCTGGCCGATCTCCCGGTCGACGGGCAGGTCGTCCTGAGGCCGGGGGCAGATGCCGCGGGCACGCTCGCCATCCTGCAGGCCGATCCGGCCGTTCGAGCCGTCGCGGCATTCGAGCTCGCCCATTTCAATAGTGCGTCCGCGAACAAGGCAGGGACCGCCACGCAGACGAGCGTCGGCGTCCTGATCGGCATCGATCCGTCGTACAGCACCACGACGGGCCTGTTCGGGCTGTCGTCGGGGACCCTCACGCCCGGCTGGACTGCGATCAGCCGTGACCTCGCGTCGAACCTCGGTGCGGTTCCCGGCGACTCGGTCGCCTTTGCGCTGCCGGGCGGCGCCTCGGTCTCCGTGCGTGTTTCTGGCATCGTCTCGATCGCCGGCGCCGACCGCATCCTCGGCCCGATCGATGCGGCCCACCGCGCCGCTGGGGCGAATCCGCCGGTCAACGTGGCGGTCATGAACCGAGTCGACCTCGAGACGCTGGTCCTGTCACAGATCCCCGCTACTGCCACTCCAGTGGATCCGGCGCGTCCGGGCAGCAGTCCGGCAGGCGTGACCACGCCCGTGTTCGCCGCGGACCCGGCGGTGCGCCGCGAGTTCCATGTCCGGCTCGACCACGCGCAGCTGCCCGGCGACCCGGTCGCGGCTCAGGCGTGGCTGGACAGTGTCCGCAGACGCGTCGAGCTACAGGGCGCCGGGGGCTTCCAGTGGGTCGATGATGCCAGCGCCTCGCTCGAGCCGCTGGCGAAGGATCTGGCCTGGGGCCAGATCCTGTTCATCTTCCTGGCGTTGCCGGGAATCGTCCTCGCGCTGGCCTTGTCTCGCCTCGCTGCTGACGCGACGGCTGATGCGACCCGTCGCCACGCTGCCCTGCTGCGCGCCCGTGGCGCGACGCGACGGCAGGTGCAGCGGGTATTCATGAGTGCCACGGTGCTGACGGCGTCGATCGGGTCCGCGCTCGGGGTCGCGTTCGGTACGACCGTTGGACTGGCGTTGTTCGGTGGGCAGCTGGCATCGGCCGGCCTTGCCGGAGCGCTGCTGCGCGCGGCCCTGGCCTCGATCGTCCTCACCACGGTCCTGGCGAGCCTCGCCGCGGTCCTCCCGCTGCGCGAGCAACTTCGTGAGGAGATCGTGTCCGGCCGGCAGGAGCTCCAGCGTGGTCGGGCTCCGCTGTGGCAGCGACTCTATCTCGATGTCCTGGCGCTCGTGGCCGGCAGCGTGGTGTACGTCGTCGCGGGCGGCTCGGGAATCCATCCCGTCCTGAACGCCGAGGGAAACCCG
>JANMRJ010000015.1:0-1094 GCA_031370985.1 Acidimicrobiales bacterium | reverse complement strand
CCCAGCTCGGCGCCATCCCGCCCCCGCCGCCGCCCGGGCCGTAGCAGGGCGCACCCCCGAACTGGTGACACCAAGTGTCGAATATCGCACTGGGTGTCACCAGTTCGCTGGGGTTCAGCCGCCGACGCCCAGCTGCTGCATCATGCCGAGCATGTCGACGTCGTACCAGCTCTCGACGACCTGGCCGTCGGCGACGCGCAGGATACCCATCTCGGTGAACTTCACCGTCTTGCCCGTCGGCGGGATGCCGAACAGCTCGCCGTTGTGCGTGCCGCCCTGACTGAAGCGGGCGGCGACGCGGTCGGGCTCAGCCACCAGGTGGTCGATCGTCATCCAGTAGTCGGGAAAGGCGTTACGGAACATGCTGGCAATGATCTTCACGCCCGCCGGCCCCGGCGGCAGCCCAGGCGCGCTGGGGCTCGACGCCTCAGGGTGGAAGACCTCGTCGGCCACGTCGAGGTTGCCCTTGTTCCACACCTCGTCGATGAAGCGGACCATCATGGCCCGGTTGGCCTCGGCGGTCGACGGCGCCCCGGTGAGGTGCGCCGCCGGCGGGATGGTGGCGGGGTCGGGGCCCGGCGGCGTGGGCACGACGCCCATCTGCTGCATCAGGCTCATCATGTCGATATTCACCCAACCCTCGACGACCTTCAGGTCGCGGAGGCGGAAGAGCCGGGTGCCGGTCCAGTGCACCTTCTTGCCGGTACCGGGTATGCCGAAGAACTCGCCTTCGTGGGTGCCGGAGATGACGCCCCGCCCAAACACCATGTCGCCCTCGGCGATGACATCGTCGAAGATGAACTTGAGGTCGGGGAAGGGCGTGTTGAACATCGTGTAGGCCTTCTTCAGGCCTTCCAGTCCCGGCTCCTGGCCGGGCACCGGGTCGTGCTCGACGTAGTCGGGGTACACGAGCTCGTCGAGCACGTCGAGCTGGTTCTGGTTGGTGGCCTCGACGTAGCGGGCGATGACCGCCTTGTTGGCGATCTCAGTGGCCTTGCTCGACGCGTAGATGCGGTCGAGCAGGTTGGCTTTCCACGTAGTGTCTTCGTCTGCTGACTTGGGTTCTACTCGTCGTCGGCGGCTTGTCGTCGGTG
>JANMRJ010000012.1:0-4162 GCA_031370985.1 Acidimicrobiales bacterium | reverse complement strand
CCCGCAGGTCGGGGAGGCCAAGCGCCTGGCCGGAGTTCGGGTAGTAGTTGTACTCGGTGGCCGCGAAGCGGTAGCGGTCGTCGAGCAGCGTGCGCAGGGCGCGGTGGCCGGCCCGCTCGCCGTAGAAGTCGCCGATGGGCGCCTCAGGCGTGAAGTGCCGCAGCGGCCAGCCCAGCTGGACGAACAGCAGCGCGGCCAGCACCAGGGTGGCGCCGAGGGTGACCCTGGGCGCCCCCGGCCGGCGCCAGGCGTAGAAGGCGACGCCGGCGGCCACGCCGGCCAACACCAAGGCGAGGGCGAAGTGCAACGTGACGCTGCGGAGCAGGTTGTACGACGACGCGGCCCGGAAGAAGTCAGCGGCGGGGAGCAGGACGGCGCCGGCGAGGACGGCGAGCGTGACAGCGGAGCCGGTCCGGGTCGCCGGCACCACGTCGCGCCCCCCCGCCGGCCGGCGGCCCCACCAGGAGTCGAGGGCGAGGGCGCCGAGCACGGCGACGGCCCACGCGATCAGGAACCGGCACCGGCCGACGGGGTTGCGCTCGATACCCGGGAGGTGCTCGACGACGCTCAGCAGCGGCGTGCCGATGAAGTTCACCAGCACGCCGACGGCGGCCATGCCACAGAAGAAGGGCCAGGCGTCGGCGCCCGCCCGGCTGAGACGGACGCGGCCCAGGGCGGCGCCGGCCAGGCCGGCGGCCAGCGCCACCGCGGCGATCATGCCGACGTGGGACACGCTCTCCACCGGGTTCAGCCCGCTCCACCACGGCCCCGACAGTGGCGGCCCGGTGGCGCTCAGATCGAACAGGCCGAACAGCTGGATCGACGGGATGTGCCCGCCTCCGGGGCCGACGCGCACGTCGAGCGTCCCCCGGCTGAGCACCTCGGAAATGAACGGCACCAGGGTGACCGCGGCCAGGGCCACGCCCCATACGATCCCCACCGCAGGCAGGACCACCCGCTTCACTGCGTCCCAGATGCTCGACCCGCCGCGTACCGCCAGCCAGGCTGCCCACGTCGAGGTGGCGTACACGCAGAACACCCAGCCCGACGGGAACCCCTCGGCCCATGCCCAGGCCACCAGCCCGGCCAGCACCGCGGCGCCGGGAAGGCCCGATCGCCCGACCACCAGGCGATGGACGGCCCAGAACAGCGCTGGCACCAGGAACACCGCATCGACGCGGTGAATGAACACCAGGTTCGTGCCGCTGAAGGTGTAGGCCACGCCGGCGAGGACCGCCGGGCCGACGGCGGCGCCGAGCCGACGCAGGAGCAGGTAGGTGAAGGACTGGCAGAACAGCAGGGCCAGGAACGTCTTGAGCCCGATGGCGTACCAGGCCGGGAGGAAGAGGAAGCCGATGCTGAACGGCGAGAACAGGCCGTTGAGCGGCAGGGTGCCCGTCGGGAAGCCGGCGGCCAGGTTCGGGTCCCAGCGCTGGAACGTGCCGCGGCGGAGCGCCTTGAAGAACGACACCGGACCGGCCAGCGACTCGGCCTGGTCGGTCTGGACCAGCGACTTCACGTACGGCGGGCGGGTGAGGGCCTCGCGGTAGGGCGACTTGGCCTCGACGAGGTCGACGCCGGCGTAGGTCCGCTGGCCGAGAATGGCCTGGGGCATGAGCAGGAACGCGCAGGTCAGGAAGACCGCTGCGGGGACGACGGCCCGCCGGAGGATGTCGCGGGTCATGTCGGCGGGATTCTTGCCGCTCCGCCGCGACCGTCGCCCGTCGGGCGCCGGCGGCATGGGCCGCTGGGCGCCAAGAGCACCGCCCGTCGGACGCCGGCAGCGTCCCCGTCGCACGCCGGCGGCATCGCCCGTCGGTGCCGCCTGTAGCCTCCCGACTCGTGCACCGGGGCCAGCGGTCGGCGCTCTTTCGGTACCCGGTCATCCTGGCCGCTGCGGCCTACCTGGCCGTCGGCACCCTCGCCCTGTGGCCGTCGATCCGGCCCGGCCGCACGCTCGTGCCCGCCGACGCCCTCAACATCGTCACGCCGTACTCGGCGCTGCCCACGGCGCATGAGCCCCACAACCTGCAGCTCTCCGACGCCACCTTTCAGTTCTTCCCGTGGTTCTCGTTCGTGGCGGAAGGCATGCGCCACGGCGAGATCCGCCAGTGGAACCCCACCCTGCTCGCCGGCGTGCCCGTCAGCCCCAATGGCAACGTCAGCCCCTACTACCCCCTGACGTGGCTGGGCGGGGTCATGTCGCCGTATGACGCCTACAACCTCTTCGTCCTCATCCATCTCGTCCTGGGGGCGCTGGGCGTCTACGTGCTGGGCCGGGCCGTGGCCATACGGCCGCTGCCGGCGTGGGTGGGCGGTCTGCTCGCCTTCACCGCCGCGTTCTGGGTCCACTGGTCGACCCATCTCGTCCACGTCGCCGGCATGGTGTGGACGCCGTGGGTGCTCGCCGCGGCGTGGTGGCTGCTGGAGAAGCCGTCCCGCCAGCGGACGGCGGCGCTGGCGGGGGTCACCGGCGTGTGGCTGCTAGGTGGCAGCCCGCAGTACGTCTACTACGGGGGGCTGGCGGTGGTGGCGCTGGCCATCGCCGTCCTCGCCGGCCGGCGCATCCGGGGCACCGGTCCCGTCCTCCGCCCGGCGCTGGCCTTCGGGCTGGCCATGGCGCTCGGGGCGCTCATCGCCGCGCCAGTGCTCCTGCCCACGCTGGCGACATCGGGACAGGTCGTGCGGACCAAGGAGAACGAGGCCCAGACCGACCACGTCCCCCGGCGCGAGGCCATCCGGGCGGTCGTGCCCGACGCCACCGGGAACCCGGCGGACTACGTGTTCATCGGCTCGCTCGACGAGCTGCGCATGGACTCGCCGTTCCTCGGTGTGACGGCCGTGCTCCTCGCCGGCGCCGCCCTGGGCGGGATCAGGGCCGGTGGCCGGGCCCGGCTGCTGCTGGCCGCCGGCGCCGGCGCCGCCATCATCCTGGCGTTCACCGGCTTCCCCCACCGCATCCTGTATGCCCTGGTGCCCGGCTACGACCGCTTCCGCGCCCCCCCTCGCTGGCTCTTCCTGCTCCCCGCCTTCGGCCTGCCCCTCGCCGCCCTCGGCCTCCAGGACCTGCTGGCCGGCGCCCGCCGAGCCCAGGTCGCCCTGGTGGCAACCGCGGCGCTCACCACCCTCGCAGTGGGCGGCTGGTTCGCCTACGAGCAGGCCCAGCCCGACGTGCCAGTGGCCTACCTGGGCCGGCGGGCGCTGCTGGCGGTCGGCGTGGCCGCGGTCGTGGCCGGCGCCGGCTGGGTGGCCCGGTCGAGGCCCCGCCTGGCCACCGCCGCCATCGTGGCCTGCGCACTCGGCGAGGTCGCCTTCCACACGCCACGTTGGTACCCCAGCGTCAGGGAAGCCTCCGCCTACCCAGCGACCGCGGTAAGCGATATCGCCGCGGCCCGGGGCGGCCGCTTCGTGACCGTCGGGGCCCGGAGCCCGTTCCCCCCGTTCGCCCCCGATGTCTCGATGGTCTTCGGCGCGGCCGACGCCCACGGCCTGTCCGTGCTGTTCCCGAAGGACTACGACCGGTTCCTGCGATTGATCGACGACTACGGGCTCTACGCCGAGAAGTTCAACCTGGCGCCGTCCTTGGCCACGGGCGACCAGTTGGCCTCGCCGCTGCTCGACGTGCTCGACGTGCGCACCGTGATCGCCGAGCGCGACGTCCCCATTCCCGGCCGCTACCGGCTGGTGGTCCCGCCGGCCACGGAGCCATGGGTGTATGAGCGCACGACACCGGGCGGGGCCATGGTCGTGGCGGCAGCCACGCCGGCGACGGAGGCGTCGATGTGGGCGCAGGTCGCCGGCGCGGGCTGGGACCCGACGGCAACCTCGGCGGTGATCGGCCTCGACGGACCCGTCGCCGGCGCCGGCGGCACGGCCACCGCCCGGCCGGCGCCAGCCGACCGGGAGCGCTGGGATGTCGAGGCGCCGGCCGGCGGGTTCCTCCGGGTGGGGTCGCGCTGGGACAAGGGCTGGTCCGCCACCATCGACGGAGCGCCGGCGCGGGTGCTGCGGGCCGACGGCGTGTTCCGGGGTGTCGTCGTCGGGCCGGGCCACCACGAGGTGGCCTTCTCCTACCGAAACCCCGACGAGATGCGGGGCCGGGTCGTCGGGTCTCTCGCTCTCGTCGCTGTCGTCGGGCTCGTCGTCTCTGGGAGGCGGAAAT
>JANMRJ010001194.1:0-4213 GCA_031370985.1 Acidimicrobiales bacterium | reverse complement strand
CGGGGCGGCGGCGGCTCCTGGCCGGGTGGGGGAAGCGGCCGGGGCTGGAAGGCCCGGCCCTCAACCGCCCCAGCCGGGCGGCGCGACCGCTCCGGCTCGAGCACGACCGGCTGGCGGACCTCGGCCCGCTGGGTGCCGACGCCCCGACCGGTGCCCACCCGCCCGGGCCGGCGGACGGCGGCGGCCCACGGCTCACGCTCCGCCGCGGCCATGCTCGCCGCCACCCGCGCCGTCGACACCCGGGCTACGGCCATGCGCACCCCGCCGGAGCCGGCTGCTGGGCCGGCGTCGGGTGGAGGGCCGGCGTCGGGTGGAGGGCCGGCGTCGGGTGGAGGGGTCGCCTTCGTCGGCCGGCGCTTCGCCGGCGACTTGGCCGAGCTCGCCCCACGCGGCGCCCTGGCTGCCGGCGTGCCGGCGGCCCGCGTGGTGGCGGCCCGCGTGGTGGCCGCCCGAGTGGTGGCCGCCCGAGTGGTGGCCGCCCGCGGGGATCGGGCGGTGGCCGCCGGCGACGCCTTGGCGGCTGTGGCCTTGGTCACCTTGGTCACCTTGGTCGCCCTGGTCGCCTTGGTCGCCTTGGTCGCCTTGGTCACCTTCGCGGCCGGCGGCCGGCGTGTGACGGCCTGGGGCCGGCGGGCGCCCGCCACGACGGGTGCGTCGCTGTTGGGAGGCTCGTCGGTGTCGACAGTCCAACGGTCGGCGCCGATGTAGCCGAGGTCGGAGGCGTGGCGGTTCCGCGCCCGGAGCCGGCCGGCGGGCACGTCGATCTCCCACTGCGCCTCCTGGTCCCGGGCCCGGGCCTGGTAGCGGAAGCGGACCATCCACACGGCGTCGTGGAGCTGGAAGGCGCTCCAGCCGGCGTTCGCCACGTCGTTGGGTAGGAAGACGCCCCGGTCGGAGAGGTTCTGCAGCACCGATGCGCCGAGCGACTCGCGGGAGTCGCCGAGCCTCGGTTTGGCATAGACGAGGGCCCTGGCCAGCTCCACCACCTGGGCCTGCTCAGCCAGGATCGGCACCGCGAAGCGGGCGACCCATTCGGTGTCGACGCCGGCCTCGTCGGCCACCTCGCCGATCGACTGGCCGGCCCGGAGGCGGGCCTGCATCTCCCGGGGCGTCAGCGCGCTCTCGCTGCGAGACCGCTTGGGCTCCGCCTCGCCATCGCCGGCGGGTGCCTCGACGGCAACCCGCTCGCTGTTCGGATCGTCGCCGGCCTGAACGATGGCCCTCAGGAGCCTTTCGTCCAGGGGCACGATGAAGCCCCCGGACTTCGAGCCCTTTCGCGCCGTGAAAATCAAACCGTCGCGGTCGGTCGTCAACCCGACAAGGTGGAGCTTTCGCAAGCAGGCTCCCGTTGGCCAGCGGCCCGAAGACCGGACCATTTCGTGCGGACCGTACCACTACCCTCAGCCGTCGATGGGTGATCCTCACATCTAGTACGCCACTCTGACCCGCCGGCGCAGGGGCGGAACGAGCCCGGCCTCCCCCAACAGGCGCACCGCTCTGGCCTCGGCCACGTCGATGACCACGGCCTCCCCAGGCTCCCGCCCGCAGATGAAGGTGACCACACAGTCCTCGCACGCCGGGGTGTCCTGCATCACGCAGTCATCACAGGAGATTTCCATGGCTGGGACGCTACCGAGGGGGTGAGACAGTCGGGGTCCCGCTTCGGGCGAGGGCAAGCGGGTCAGCCGTCGATCAACCAGGATCCGCTCGTGCGCACGAGGTGGAAGGTGTATCCGTCGGCATCAGCCGTCGCCCGGTCGCCGGAGACATGCACCTTGCTCACGCTGACCCCTTTGGGCTGCTGCTTCGCAATGTCAGCGGCGCATGCCCTGTCGTCCACGGGATGGGAGAACGCTGATCGCCCGGCTGGGGTGAGATCCCCGCACGACGGCGTGGAGTAGTGGCGGACGAGCAGAGCTTTGAGCCGTCGCCGTCGAGCCGCTGGCCGCCGGCCTCGGCGTCACCAAGGGAAGCTTCTATGCGCATTTCGACACACGGACCGACCTGGTGGCCGCCACGCTCGACCAGTGGAGGCGACTTGACACCACCGAGGTGGTCGCGTCGATGCGGGATGTCACCGACCCCTCCGAGCGCCTCTGCCGCTTTCTCGAGATGGGCTTCGGTCGCCGGCGTTGGGGGCGGGTCTTCGCCGCGCTCTGCGCCTCTGCGGCCGATCCGCTCGTCGATCCGGTCATGACCCAGGTGCGGGAGGCGAGGCTCGAGTACCTCGAGCAGGCCCTCACCGAGCTGGGCCTTCATGGCCTTGAGGCCCACGACCGCGCCACCCTGATCTACGCCACCTATGTCGGGTACTGGCGGCTCGTAGCCGCCGACGACGAGTGGGAGTACAACCAGGCCGGAGCCCGGGACCGCATGGCCGACCATGTCATCGCCACCATGATCCCTGGTCGTCCGGCCGCCGGCCGCGGCACCCGCCCGTAGGCCCACTCACCCGTCGCCAGCGCGGGGCCCGGCGCCGCTCCATCGGCCCTACGATCGGAGGCCATGGCTCGTTGGCCCGTCGCCCTGGTCACCGGAGCGTCCAGTGGGATCGGCCGGGCCATCGCCGTCCAGCTCGCGGCCGACGGCTCCAATCTGGTCGTCGTCGCCCGCCGCCAGGACCGCCTCGAAGCGTTGGCCGACGAGCTTCGAGCCGGGCACGGGGTCAATGTGGAGGTCCTTGTGGCCGATGTCACCGACCCCGAACAGCTCGCCGTCGTCGAGGAGCGGCTGCGCACCGGCGAGCCGCCCGTCGACCTCCTGGTCAACAACGCCGGCGCCGGCGGCCAAGGCCCGTTCGCCGAGCGGGAGGTTGACCACCACGAAGCAATCGTCCGGCTCAACGTGCTGGCACCGGTCCGGCTCAGCCACGTCGCCCTGGAGCGGATGCTGCCCCGGGGCCACGGCGGCATCCTGAACGTTTCGTCGATCGCCGGCCTCCAACCGCTGCCGAACGTCGCCACCTACGCGGCGACAAAGGCATACCTGTCCAGCTTCAGCCACGCGCTGCATGAGGAAGTGCGCCACCAGGGCGTCACCGTGACTGCGCTGCTCCCCGGCTTCACCCGCACGGAGTTCCACGAGGTCGGCGGCGTCAACCGAACGGTCGTCCCCGGCCTGGCCTGGATGAAGGCCGAGGTGGTGGCACGGGCTGGCCTGCGTGCGGTCAGCCGGGGACGGGCCCAGTGCGTCCCCGGGCTCGGCTATCGCATCCTCACCGCCATCTCCGGGGTCACGCCGTGGTCGGTGAGCCGGCGGGTGCTGGGCGCCGTCCTGGGCGCCCGATGAGCCAGGTCGGCGTCCGCCGGGCCCAGCCCGCGGACGTGGACGCCTTCGTCGACCTCCTCGTCGCGGTCGTGGAGGAGGGTCGGTGGATCGGCGACCAACCCCCCGTAGACCGCGACGCCCAGCGGGCGCGCTTCCTCGAGCATGCCCAGGCGCCGGCGGGGATCGTCTCGCTCGTCGCCCTGGTCGACGACGAGCCTGGTCGGGCATGCCCACGTCGACCTCACGCCCTACAACGTCGCCGGCCTGGGGATGATGGTCAGTGCCCGCTGGCGCGGCCGGGGTGTCGGCGGCGCACTCGTGCGGGGAGCGATCGACGCGGCCCGTGACATGGGGGCGCACAAGGTAGCGCTCCAGGTGTGGCCGCATAACGACATCGCCCGTCGCCTCTACCTGCGACACGGCTTCGTCGAAGAAGGAATACTGCGCCGGCACTATCCGCGGCGCAATGGTGAGCTTTGGGACGCGGTCGTCATGGGGCTGGTGCTCGATGAAACCTCACCCGGATACGACCTCTGAGGCGATCGGTCATTTTGCGACTTTCTGCGCAACCGCTTGGCGGCAGGGTGCCGGCGCACACCAACTGACCAGCCCATTGTGGCGGGGCTCAGGGGGGCTCAGAGGGGTCAGTTCCTGCTCAGGGTAATCCCGTCCCGTCTTCAATGGAGCCGTTTCTCGAGAGAAACGGAAAGACAAGGGCAGCGGGCGTCGTGGCGCTCCGCTCCGAGCTTCAATGGGGCCGTTTCTCGAAAGAAACGGAAAGCGGGGTGAGTGCGGCCAGGTCTTCCTTGGTGTACTCGGCTTCAATGGGGCCGTTTCTCGAAAGAAACGGAAAGCGACGTGAGCGCTGCCGCCCCCACGGCCACATTGTTGCTTCAATGGGGCCGTTTCTCGAAAGAAACGGAAAGGCCTCCCCCCGACAACCGGG
>JANMRJ010001184.1:0-6409 GCA_031370985.1 Acidimicrobiales bacterium | reverse complement strand
GACCGACGCCCTCCTGGCCCTCGACTACGCCAACCCCGACAACGCCAAGCTCCTGGACCTGTACGGGGCCAAGAATTTCATCGCCACCAGCGTGGGCAACTACACCCAGATCGAGGCGATCGGCCGCAAGCTCAAGCTCATCACGTGACCGGCCCGGGAGGCCGGTCCAGCGGGCATTTCGACGCGGTGGTGAGACTGCGCGGCGTGCGGGTCGACTACGACAGGCACGCCGCGCTGGCCGGCTTCGACCTGGAGGTGCGGGCCGGCGAGCGCGTCGCCCTGGTTGGGCCGAGCGGGGCGGGCAAGACGACCGTGCTGCGGCTGTGCACGGGCAGCGTCCGCCCCACCGCCGGCACCGTCGAGGTGCTCGGCCAAGACCTCGACGACGCCACCCCCGACCAGCTCCGCGACCTGCGCCGGCGGGTGGGGACGGTGTACCAGCAGCTCAACCTGATCGGGCCGTTGCGGGTGGTCCACAACGTCAACGCCGGCCGGCTCGGGTCGTGGGGACGCGCCCGGGCCCTGCGGTCCCTGGTCAAGCCGGTGCAGGTCGACGTTGCCCGTGACGCGCTGGACCGGGTCGGCATCGCCGACAAGCTGTTCGAGCGCACCGACGGTCTCTCCGGCGGCGAGCAGCAGCGGGTGGCGCTGGCCCGGGTGCTGGTCCAGGAGCCGGCGCTGATCCTGGCCGACGAGCCGGTGTCGAGCCTCGACCCGGCTCGCGCCGAGGAGGTCATGGATCTGCTCGGCGAGGTGGTGGTCGACCGGAGCCGGACCCTGCTCGTGAGCCTGCACGACTTCGAGCTGGCCCGCCGGCGCTGCGACCGCGTCGTGGGGGTGAAGGCGGGCCGGGTGGCGTTCGACTTGCCCGCCGGCGACGTGACCGACGACCTGGGCTTCGAGCTCTACCGCATCGGCGTCTGACGGTGGCGGCCCGGGGGTTGACCGACCTCACTGCGCGCGAGGTCGGCCTGTCGCCCGGCGACGAGGAAGGCCGGCGCCGGCCGTCGGGCTGGAACGGCCGGCGGGCGTGGCTGGCCCTGGCCGTCGCCGGCGTGGCGTGGTCGCTGTGGTCGGCCGGCGTGGGCCGCGACGAGTTGGTCAACCCCGGCGGGTGGACGTTGTTGAGCCGGTTCTGGAAGGCCGCCCTCCACCCGCAGCTGTCGGCGGCGTTCCTGGCGGTGACGTGGAAGGCGTCGCTGACAACGATTGCCTTCGCCGTGGTGGGGACGGCGTTGTCGGTGGTCATCGGCCTGTTCGCCGGGGTGCTCACCAGCGAGACGTGGTGGCGGCGGGGCCGGCCGCCGAGGGCTGGCGGTCAGGCCGGCGTGCGGCTCGGGTGGTTCGCCGGCCGGGGCCTGTCGGGCTTGCCCCGCGGCATCCACGAGGCGGTGTGGGGCCTGTTCCTCGTCAACATCCTCGGCCGTGACCCGATGGTCGGCATCCTGGCCATCGCCATCCCGTTCGGGGCGATCACGGCCAAGGTCTACGCCGAACTGATCGACGAGTCGGCCCAGGGCGGGTATGACGCGCTCCGGAGTGCCGGCGTCGGCCGAGTCTCGGCCCTGGCCTACGCCGTGTTCCCGAGGACCCTGCCCGACCTGGTCTCCTACGCCTTCTACCGGCTGGAGTGCTCGATCCGCTCGGCGGTGATCCTCGGCATGATCGGCGCCGGCGGCCTGGGCCTCGAGCTCAACCTCACGTTCCAGTCGCTGCGCTACCGGGAGATGTGGACGCTGATCTACGCCCTTGTCGCCATCAGCGCGGTCTCCGACCAGTGGGGCGCCGGCCTGCGCCGGCGGGCGCCGGTCCGACGGGTGCGGCTGTCGCTGGTTGCCGGCGCCGCTCTCGTTGTGGCCAGCTTCGTGGCGCTCCGGCCCGACCTCGGCCGGCTGTTCTCCCGCCAGACCCGCGCGCTGCTTTCCGACATCGCCGGCGCGTCGTGGCCGCCCGCGTCGCCGATCGACGGCTGGACCGGCCTGCTCCATCGCTCGCTGGACACCGTCGAGATGTCGCTGCTCGCCATCGCCATCGGTGGGACACTGGCGGTGCTGGCCGCGTTCGTTGCCGCCCGCGGCGGGGAGACGTTGGGGCGGCGCGCTGTAGCCGGCGTGGCCCGCCTGCTCCTCCTGGTCACCCGGGCCATCCCCCCGCCGGTGTGGGCCCTGCTGGTGCTGTTCGTCCTGTTCCCGGGGCCGCTGCCGGGCGCCGTCGCCCTCGGCATCTACAACTTCGGCATCCTCGGCCGGCTGATGGCCGAGGTGGTGGAGAACGTCGATCCTGCGCCGGGAGCGGCCCTGTCGGCGTTGGGCGCGTCACCAGCGTCGGTGTTCGCCTACGCCACCCTGCCGCTGTGCGTGGCCCGGTTCGCGGCCTACTCGCTGTACCGGTGGGAGGTCGCGGTACGCGAAACTGTGGTCGTCGGCGTGGTCGGAGCCGGCGGGCTCGGGCGGCTGCTCGAACAGCAGCGGGCCGCGTTCAACTACCGCGGCATGCTGGCCACGGTCATCGCCCTGGTCGCCGTCTCGATTGTCGTCGACCTGATCAGCGCCGCCGCCCGCCGGTCGCTGCGGTAGCGGGGCGGGGCCGGCCGGCGGCGGCGCGACGAGCGCGGCTACGCCTTGGCGGCGCGGTCCCGCAGGTAGGTGTAAATAGTGTCGGTCATACCGGCGACCCCGTGCTTCTTACGGGCGTGCTCAATGACCCTCGACTTGAGGTCGTCCTCGGAGTTGGCCCGAACAACCCATCCGCAGCCGACAGCGCCGGCCTTGGCACAGCTGTGCTCGTACATCAGTCTCCTTCTCTCGTCCTGGTCGCCCGCACGAGGGCGGGCGGTGCGTCAGCGCCGGGCGTACACGACGCTCGACGGCTCCATTGCGGCGGGCGTCAGCATCGCACAAGAACAGACCATCCCAACAGGGGGACTAGAGGAAGGGGACAGCCACAAACGGCTTGCCCAGCGCGGCCTTGGCCTCGACCCCGATGAGCTGCTCCAGCAGGGTGGCGTACACCGAGCGGAAGTCGGTCGTGAACTTGAGATCGCCGTTGTCGAGGTTGGTCAGGCTGGGCTCCTCGCCATAGAAGCCGCCCTTGACCCGGGGGCCGGCGACGAACATCGGCGCCGCCGTGCCGTGGTCGGTGCCGCCGCTGCCGTTGGCCGCCACCCGTCGGCCGAACTCGGAGTAGGCGACCAGCACGACCCGGGATCCCTCCGGCGACCCCTCGAGGCTCGTGAAGAAGGCGGTCACCGCAGTGTCGACATCCGCCATGAGGCCGGCGTGGGTCGCCTTCTCGTTGGCGTGGGTGTCGAAGCCGCCCAGGCTGACCCCGTAGACCTTTGTCGGTGAGCCGGCCTTGACCAGCCGGGCCGCCAGCTCCAGCTGCGGGGTGAGGGAGTTCGCCCCGCCGGCGCCTTCCAGCGACATCGAGCCGGCGGTGGCGTCGTTGTTCGCCGGCTGGCCGGCCAGCAGGTGGTCGATGGCGTCATCGACCGTGAGCAGGTCCTTGCCCGACTGGGTCACGCGGGCGGCCAAGGGCGAGGCACCCGCGGAGGGCTCGGACGCGGCGGCGAAGGCGGAGCGCACCGCCGGCCCGCCGGGCAGGGTCAGCTCGCCGACCGGGATGGCGGCGCCGGCCGCGCTCTCGCCCCCGAAGATGCGGGGTAGCGAGCCGCCGACGGACAGGGCGCGCAGGGGGTCGTCGCCCGTCTTGTCGAGCCACCGGCCCACCCATCCGGTTACCACCTGGTCGTCGGGCACCGCGCTCTGCCAGATGTCCATCGACCGGAAGTGGCTGCGGTTCGGGTTGGGGTACCCGACGCCGCGCACGATCGCCAGCTGCTTGGCATCCCACAGGCCCTTGAGGCCCTTGAGGTTGGGGTGGAGGGCGAGGCCGTCGGACAGGGGCAGCACCTCGTTGGGCTGGTAGCCGAGGGCGCTCCGGCCGCCCAGGTAGTTGCCGTCCTCGAAGGGGATGAGGGTGTTCAGGCCGTCGTTGCCGCCATAGAGGGTCAGCAGGACGAGGATGCCGTCCTTGGTCGAGACGCCAGCGGTTGACGGGCCGACGCCGGCCGGCCCCGGCCCCGGCGGCGCGCCGGGCGACGGCTTTACGCCCTGCTGGCGGGCCAGGACCAGGCCGGCGGCGCCGGCCACGCCGGCGCCGAGGCCACCGAGGACAAACTCACGACGGGTGATGGGCATCGTCGCCTCCTTCAGGCCAGCACGTACTCGGGGGCGACCAGGGCGATGGTGAGCAGCGCCTTCGGGTCGTTGGCCACCTTGGCCAGGCCGGCGGTGGTGGAGGGGCCCCACCCGTCAACAGACAGCAGCCGGGCGACGGTCGCCGGCCGGTCGGCGACAGCAACCGAGGCGATGGCGTCGAGCTTGGCCTTGCCGGCCACCGTCGACGCGAACCGGAGCCGGCTGAGGGCGAAGCTCGTGGTCAGCCAGTAGCCGTTCTGCGGCCACCCGCCGACGCTGGGCGGGGCGAAGGGCTGCTGGCCGAGGGCCTCCAGGGTCTGGGGCAGGTTGTTGCCGACGGCAGCGGCCCGCAGGTTGAGCGTCCGCAGCGTGCCGACCACGTACTCGATCGGCTGCTTCACCAGCCCGGTGCGCGACGCCGGCGCCACGAACACGGGGTGCAGGAAGATGGCCCGCACGAGCCTGCCGATGTCGAGGTCCTTGGCGAAGCCAGGGGTGAGCTCGCGTACGATGGGGTCGTTGGCTCCGGCGGGCCGGGCAAAGCCGCTCCACAGCTTGGAGACGATGAACGGGGCACTGGCCGGCTGGGCGACGGCCATGCGGACGACGTCCTCCCCGCCGAAGTTGCCGGTCTGGCCGAAGATCGTCTTGGCCGCCGAGTCGTGCTGAGCGGGGGTCAGGGTGAAGGCGCCGGTCTGGCGCCGGTACTGCCACCCGGTGAAGGCCCGCGCCCCCTCCAGCACGTCGTTCTCGGTGTAGTTGTCGATGCCCAGGACGAACAGCTCGAACAGCTCACGGGCGAAGTTCTCGTTGGGCTTGCCCTTGCGGTTCTCGTTGGCGTCGAGCCAGACGAGCATGGCCGGGTCCTTGGCCACGGCCTGGGCCAAGGCCTCGAAGTTGCCGGCGCCGGCGGTCCGGAAGATCTCGTTCTGCCGGTACATCAGCTCCGGCTCCTTGACCTTCTGGATCGACGTGGCGAAGTGGTCGTGCCAGAACAGGGTTAGGCGCTCCCGCAGGGGGGTGCTCGACAGCACCATTCGGTCGACCCACCACACGCTGAGCTTGCGGCCCTCCTCACGGTTGGTCCGCTGCTCGACCTGCTGGGCCGCCCGCCGGGCCGCTTCGTCCGCCGGCAGCTGGGCGGCCAGGAGCGGGGGCGAGAACGTGGGCGCCGGCAGCGTGGTTGTCGCCCCGTCGGCCCCGCTGATGTCGAGCAGCTTGTCGACCGTGGCTTCGTAGCCGGCGGCGACCGCGGCATCGAGCTCGTCGGGCCGGGCGCCGAACCCGGCCCTGCGGTACAGGTGGGCGATCCGGCTTCGGGTCTCGTCTCCAGCCACGTCTACCAGTGAAGCAACAAAATGTAAGGGAGGTGTGATGTTGACATCTGCGGACATCGAGCAGGTAGCGAGCGCCGTGATACTCGAAAGTGCAAGTCTGCCCACCGGTGCTTGGGTCGGCGGCACACTCTCTGAATGTCCCCGCGGGCGACGACCATCGCTGTTCGAACAGAAGCTCTACGACATCGAGCGACAAGAAGGTGGCTGCCCTCGCTCGATCGCCCTCCTCCCATGCCTGGAGGAGGCAACGTGCCGCCTGCGGCGCGCTCTCAGCGGCGATGCCGACGCCTGACGGGCAGCCGCCGGGGATCCCCGTCGTGGGCGGGATGGTTTTCGTGACCGAGCTTGGCGTGGTCGTGGTCGCGGTCGTTGTTGTCGTTGCGGAACTGGATGGAGCGGGGGCGGCGGCACCCGACCGCGGTTGCGCCGCATCTGATGAGCAGGCACCCAGGGCGACGACCAATGCAAGCGCCGCAGCGCCCACAACGATGGGGCGTGGACTCACGATGAACGATTCAATCACTCTCGGTCACCGGCTCGGCCCGCAGCTCGATGTGCTGGTAGAAATGGCCGTTCGGGGCGATTCCTCCTCCCCTCTCCAGCCGGTGCACATGGGTCACCTAGGGCAAGCAGGAATGACATGACCGCGCTGGATGGGATCCAGGGCACCGCGACCGTGCTCCTGGGCCTCCTCGTCGTTGGGCTGTTGAAGAGTCACGCCGAGATCCTGCGTCAACTGCACGAGCTCGGCGCCGGGAGGACGGAGGAGGTGAGCTACCCAGCCCCCGTGGACCTCGCCGTCGGCGGCTCCACCGGCACCACGGCGCACGACGTGGCCGGAGAGACCCCCGCCGGCGAGGCGGCGGGAGTGGC
>JANMRJ010001169.1:0-3825 GCA_031370985.1 Acidimicrobiales bacterium | reverse complement strand
GCAGTCGCCTACGAAGGCGAGACAACTCGATTTGCGAGAATGGGTGTGCGAACGATCGTCGCCTCGCCGCGCGACTCGAGGGCGATTGCAGACGGGATCGAGCAGTTGATCGTGGCTCGTGGGACGCCACTCGAACCAGGTTCGTCGCGACGCAACGAATTCACCCGAGAGGCCACGGCGGCTGCTTTCGATCGTGCCTTGCGTATTGCCATTGCGATCCACCGAACTCGCAATCTAGAACGTCGATGAAGATCGTGCTCGCGCACAAATTCTATCGACCCGTCGGGGGAACCGAAGAGTTCGTGCTACAGCTTACGCGTCTGCTTGAAGCGCATGGGCACACGGTGATTCCATTCGCAATGCACCACCCCGACAATTGGCCAACACCGTACGAACGGTACTTCGTGCCCTCGATCGATTATCGGAGCGAGTTGGGCGGCAGGGATCGCGTGGCGAGGGCTATCGGAGCCGTGCCCAGGGTGCTCTATTGGCCCGAGGCCCGTCGTCGATTCGATGCGCTCCTCAGCCATGTCCAACCCGACATCGTCCATGTTCAGAGCATCGCCCATCAGATCTCACCGTCGATCCTCTATTCCGCAGAGGCACGTGCGATCCCGATCATTCAGACCGTCAACGACTACAAACTGATCTGCCCGGCGACGGGCTTGCTCAATGGCCGAACGAACGCGACCTGCACAAAATGCCTCGACGGGAGCTACTGGCACGCCATGGCAGATCGCTGCCAGGACCATTCGTCCGCCGCCAGCGCGATGGTGACTGCTGAGATGTATCTACATCATCGAGTTCTCAGGGTCTACGAGCGCACCGTGGGCAAGTTTCTCGTCGAGAACGAAACCCGCCGTGGGTTGCTCGTACGCGGTCGCGTGCCCGCGGAGCGGATCGCGGTCTTGCCGCAGCCGTTCGATAGCGCCCCCTACGAAGCGATTCCGTTCAACGGCGAACGGTTCCTCTATTTCGGTCGGCTCGATCCGGACAAAGGCGTCGAGCTCCTCATCGAAGCGGCCGGTACGGTCGGCGTCCAGGTGGACATTGTTGGCAGCGGAACGGAATCCGAACGCCTGGCGGGGCTGGCCGATCAACGGGCACCGGGCCTGATCACGTTTCACGGCCCAGTCTACGGAAAGGACTTGGAGCCTCTCGTCGAACGCTGCCTTGCGACCGTCTTGCCGAGCAGACAGATGGAGGGAACGCCGTACGCGGTTCTTCAGTCATTTGCCTGGGGCAGAGGAGTCATCGCATCCGACGTCGGGGCACTGCCGGAGATTGTTCGGCACGGGTCGTCGGGAATCGTCGTCAGGGCGGGTGAGGTCAGCGAGCTGGCGTCGGCTCTGGCCGACCTCAAGACGGATCCGGCCGCAGCTGACTCATATGGCCGCGCGGCCCGCCAACAGGTCGTTAGCGAGAACGCCCCCGAGCACTACTACTCTCTACTCATGGGCGTGTACGCGGCGGCTGTTGCGAAGGCTTGATCGGCAGCGGCCGCGTCGTCGGCGTCCAGGACTGAACGGCAGCCCGATCCTCATGAGCGGCCAAGTGCCTGGTTGCGCTCCATTGCACGCGTACAGACTCAACTGAAGAACTCACGAACCGCGTCTGTGATCCGATCGATCTCGCTCGCGGTCAGGGTGGGATAAAACGGCAGCGAGACGGTCCGAGCTCCGATCCACTCTGCGCCGGGAAATTCCCCTTCGCGGAATCCGAACCGATCCCGATAGAACGGGTGCAGATGCAACGCAGTGAAATGGATCCCCGCTCCGACGCCGCGCGACTTGAGATGGTCGATCAGGTCTTCGCGGCGTCCGGGATCGTCAACGAGCACGGGGTAGAGATGACGCGCGTGCCGATCAGCGGGATCGACGGGAGGAGAAATGTGGATTCCTGGAACCCCTGTGAGGCGTTCATCGAACGCCATCGACAAGCGTTCGCGGATCTCCAGATTTGCATCGAGCCGTTCGAGCTGATGCAGCCCGATAGCCGCAGCGATGTCCGTGAGGTTGTATTTGAACCCCGCTTCCAGCACCTCGTAGCGCGCTCGCCCGGTCGACGTATAACGAGCCCAGGCGTCCGCGCTTAGACCATGGAGTGAAAGGCGCCGCGCGCGAGCCAGCACCGCTGGGTCCCGGGCGACAAGCATGCCGCCCTCGCCGGTCGTGAGGTTCTTGGTGGCATAGAAGCTGAAGGCCGTCGCGTGAGCGATCGAGCCGACCTTGCGACCATGCCACCAGGCTTCAGTCGCGTGGGCGGCGTCTTCGATGACCGCAATGCCATGACGATCGGCGAGCTCCAGGATGGGTCCGTAGTTGCACGGTCGGCCGTGATAGTCGACCGTGACGATCGCACGTGTCTTTGAGGTGATCGCCGCGGCGATTCCCGGGGCGCTAAGCAGGCCTGTTCGAGGGTCCACGTCGACGAAGACTGGCGTCGCGCCGGTGTGCACGATGACGTTGGCGCTCGACGCAAACGTCATCGGCGTCGTGATCACCTCGTCATCGGGTCCGACTCCGTGACACAGCAGCGCCAAGTGCAGTGCGGCAGTGCAGCTGTTGACTGCCAACGCATCGCCTGCACCGACATACTTGGCGAATCGGCGCTCGAACTCTGCGACCCTCGGTCCCGTGCCGATCCACCCTGATCGGAGGACGGCGACAACCTCCTCGATCTCAGGCTCCTGGATGTCTGGTCGACCGAACACGATGAACGGTTGCGTCACCGTGAACCTCGGGCAGCATCAAACCGGACGAGTGCGGCTAGATGTGACGGGAATCTCCCGGTCCCTTCAAGCGTTCGGGCGAGCCAGGGCGCGACCTTGATCAGCCGCCCTGCCAAGCGCGGATCGAGGCCCGTAGCCGTCGCAACCGTCACCGGAACCGCACACAGATCCGCTAGTGCCCGTCGGCTCAGGCCGGTCGGGCTGGCGCCGAAGCGGGCGATCAGATCCCAACTGAGGAAGAACCCACCCGGACGGAGAACGCGACGGATCTCGCCGACCACGACCCGTCGATCGTCGATCGTCGGGATCGAGCTGAGCGCCGTGAACTGCGTGACGAGATCGAAGCTGCCGGATGTCCAAGGCAGATTGCGGGCATCGCCCACCCGAACATCGGCCGGCGGCAGATACCGACGTATACGGTCGACTCGGTCAGGCAGGACGTCGATCCCGTGGAGGCGGCCCGAGTCGGCCCCGAGCACGAGAAGGTCAATGAGCGATCGGCCGTACCCACACCCGACGTCTAGAACGTCGAGATCCTTGAGTTCCGCACTCGCTTCGCGGAGCAATCTTGCAATGGCGGAGAGTCGGCCGAGCCGATAGAACAACTCGAGTGGATCGGTTGGACGCCAGCTGCGCTGGCGTTCGGGATCCGCGTCGTACTCGGCGTAGGCTCGACGTACGTCGTCCATGGACTCGGAAGGATGGCCGGTCGGTGAAATCACGGTCGTGAGACAGCCGGTGCGGTGGATCCAACGACCGCGGGAACGACGAGAGTCGTCGTCCTGAGCTCCAGCCGGTAGGCCGAGCTTGCGTGCAGACCGACGGCAGAGAGTTGCTGCGGGCGATCGCCGGGTCCGACGCCGTCATCGTTCAAATATGGAGCACCTCCGATCGGATCGACGATCTGAATCCATCGGGCATAGCGGTCCGCGGAGACCTTATCGCCTCGAGAACGCGCGAGGCGCAAGGCCCAGCCAACGGCATCGATGTTGAGGGGTTCGCGCTCGACCAGAGCGTCGAGGCTCTGCCGCGCAGCATCTTGCTGGCCGTCAAACCAAGGGGTCGCGGCGAATAGAGCCGCTCGAGCGGCCGAG
>JANMRJ010001112.1:0-2444 GCA_031370985.1 Acidimicrobiales bacterium | reverse complement strand
CGGGCGCCGGCCTTGACCGCGACTTCGACGGAATCGTCGGTGGAACCGTTGTCGCTGATCACCACCTCACCGGTCAGGCCGGTGCGACGGATGCCCTCCCATGCCTTCTCGATGCACGTCCCGACCGACCCCGCCTCGTTGAGGCAGGGCATCACCACGGAGATGTCAGGGGCCGACTGGGAGGGCTCACGGGCGCTCAGGTCAACCGCTCCAGTCGCGCTCATCAAAGCCCCCTCATAAAGACAACTTTAGGCGGGGTCGCGGTCCCGCCACGTGACCGCAAGCCGGCGGGCCCGGCCGGCGGCCTTGCGGGCGGCCAGGAGCGGCCCGCCAGCGCGGAGGTGGGCGGCCGCGGTCCGCAGGTCATACGCCAGGCCCCGCCACCGCTCCTTGACCTCGGTGAGGTCGCGGCGGAGGCCGGCGCTGACGCTCGGCTCGAGCAGGTCCGGGGCCCGCCGGGGGTGGCGGCAGAACTCGACAAGCGGGGCGAGAACCTTGGGCCAGGTCAGCTCTTCGGCGAGGGCGCCAGCGCCGGCGGCCATCGTGGCGTGCAGCGCGTCGTCGTCCAGGATCCGGAAGAGCGCGGCCTCCAGGGCCTCGATGTCGCCGGCGGGCACCGTCAGCCCGATCCCCCGGGACTCGATGAGGGTGGCGAGGGCGTCGCCAGCAGTGGCGACCGTGGGGAGCGACGCCCACAGGTAGTCAAGCACCCGGGTGCGGAAGGAGAACGCCGTCTCGATGTGGTCGAGGTGGGTGCTGACGCCGATGTCGGCGTCGAGGAGGTAGTTCTGGCGGTCCTCGTAGTCGACCCAGCCCTCGTTGAAGAAGGCATAGGCGCCGGTGAGGCCGAGCCGGTCCGAGAGCTCCCTAGCCGCGACGGCCATGCGCATTTCGGGAATGTCGGGGTTGGGGTGCTTGAGGCCCATGAAGTACAGGCGGACGTCGGGCCGGCGCCGGCGCAGGCGGTCGACGGCGTGTAGGAGGGTCAGCGGGTCGAACCAGTTGTAGATACCCCCGCCCCACAGGAGCACCTTGTCGCCGGGGCCGATGCCACCGACGACACCCTTGATCGCTGGTCGAGTCCGCACCGGCGGCTGTACGGATACGCCGAAGGGCACCACGCTGATGAGGGCGCGCAGCGTCTCGTCGTCGTCGTAACTGACCGGGTTGACCCGGCCGAGCGCCGACAGCTGGCCGAGCCAGAAGTCCCGCTGCTTCTCCGAGGCGCACATGAAGAAGTCGCCCCGTAGGAGTTGCTCGTTGAGAACGGCCGTGGCTGACTGCACAGCCAACACCCGCCCCCTCCGGCCCTCATCGCGGCCCTGCTCAAGCTGCTCCAGGTGCAGAGGGTCGTAGACATCGGCCACCAGCACTTTGGTGGACTCCAACAGGAACGGCCGCTTGTGCACCAGCCAGCCTTGGAACACAAGCACGTCGCACCACCGTTCCAGCTCGGCCAGGCCGGCGTCGTCGGCCGCCAGCACCGGGAAGGGCGCGTCCGGTAGATCGGCAATGGTCGTGGTCACCAGCCGCACCTCGTGCTCGGCGGCCAGCGCGTTGGCGATCTGCCACGCCCGGATCGCCGGCCCGGCCATGCGGGCGGTCAAGGTGTCGGGGGTGGCGACGACGATCTTCATGTCGTGTGGAGACTACGGCCGGCGGGCCGGCGCCCGGCCGCTCGTGCCCAATTTGGCAGGAAAGTACGACGGGTGTTGTGGCAGTGGATCTGGCCGTCCGCCACCGCTACAGTTCGCTCAGACCACGAGCGGAGGCCATGCCATGATGCGTGTTGTGTTGGCCCAGACCGAGACGACCGCGGTGAATGGCGGCGCCATCCTCGTCTTCTTACTCATCGGACTGGCGTTTTTCGTCTTGGTGATCGCAGCCCTTTGGGCGGTCTTCGCCAAGGCCGGTCAACCGGGCTGGGCGGCCATCATTCCTTTCTACAACCTGTACATCCTGCTCAAGATCGCCGAGCGGCCCGCCTGGTGGATGGTGCTCCTGCTCGTCCCGATCGTAAGCTTCGTGATCCTCATCATCGTGTATATTGACCTGGCCAAGGCCTTCGACAAAGGCGCCGGTTTCGGGGTTGGACTCATCTTCCTCGGATTCGTCTTCTTTCCGATCCTCGGCTTCGGAAGCGCCCGGTACGTCGGCATCAGCCGGTAGCCTTCGCACCCCAACCCGGCCGCTGACGGCCCTACCGGGTTCCTAGCTAGCGCTAGCTAGCTCCGCTTGAGCCTTCAGTCTTGGACGTTTGAGGCAAGTTTTCGAGCGGGGTTCACGCGCATGGCGGCCTCCTTCCCGACCGTTGGCGCGGTCGGTCCTGTGTTGTGACGGGGAGGACCTGTTGGGGACCGCTTCTCGCTGCCCGGGCACCGACAGGTAGGCACAGGGCCGGCTCTGCCGGCCCGGCCCCGACGTACTGCCACCTCGGCCGGCCT
>JANMRJ010001109.1:0-3086 GCA_031370985.1 Acidimicrobiales bacterium | reverse complement strand
GTCGTTCGCGAGCTCGACGAAGCGGAAGCGGTGTCCGAGCTGCCTCTCGACCCGCCACGCGAGGTACGAGGGATCGATCGGCAGACAGTGGCCGCCGACCCCGGGGCCGGGAGTGAAGCGCATGAAGCCGTAGGGCTTGGTGCCGGCCGCGTCGATGGCCGACCAGATGTCGACGCCGAGATCGCGGGCGAACACCGCGAGCTCGTTCACGAGGGCGATGTTGACGTGGCGGAAAGTGTTCTCCAGCAGCTTGGTCAGCTCGGCCTCCTTGCACCCCGACACCGGCACCGTGGTCTCCACGATGGTGTCGTAAAAGCCCTGGACCGCGACCAGCGAAGCGGCGTCGATGCCCGAGACCACCTTGGGCGTGTTGGCCAGGCCCCAGGTGGGGTTGCCGGGGTCGATGCGCTCGGGGCTGTAACCCAGGGCGAAGCCCGAGCCCGCCACCAGGCCCGAGCCGTTCTCCAGGAGCGGCGCCACCAGCTCCTCGGTGGTGCCCGGGTAGGTGGTGGACTCCAGGATCACCGTGGCCCCTTGCCGGAGGTGGCCCGCCAGCAGCTTGGCCGCCGACTCGATGTAGGAGAGGTCTGGGGCGCCCTCGCGCAGCGGGGTGGGGACGGTGATGACGGCCACGTCGAAGCCGGCGCAGTCGTCGGGGTCGAGGCTCGGGCGGTACCGCCCGGTGGCCAACGCCGCGGCCAGCACATCCGACGGCACGTCCTCCACATAGGTCTCGGCGCCGAGCAGACGCTTCACCCGCCGCTCGTCGACCTCGTAGCCGACCACGTCGTGGCCGGCGTCGACCGAGCGCATGGCAAGGGGCAGGCCCACATAGCCCTGCCCGACGACAAGAACCTTCATGACTTCGCCAACGCCCTCCGGATCATCGGCGAAGTCTCGCACGGCATGGCGGAAGGGAAACGGCCTACCGGCGGGGGCGGGTCTCGTCCACCAGGACATCGGCAATCCGCTCGCCGGCGCGCCCGTCCCACAGCGCGGGCCGGCGGGCGGTCACACCGTCGCGCAGCACCCGCCGCGCCTCGGCCACGATCCGGGCCGGGTCCCTCCCGACGAGCACGTTTGTGCCCTCGGTGATGGTGATGGGCCGCTCGGTCGTGTCCCGAAGGGTCAGGCAGGGCACGCCCAGCGCTGTGGTCTCCTCCTGCACACCGCCGGAGTCGGTCATGACGAGCCGGGCCGACGCCTGCAGGGCCACGAAGTCGAGGTACCCGAGCGGCTCGATGACCCGGATGCCGGGGGGGACATCGAGTGCGGCGAGCAGGGGCGCCACCCGGGGATGGGCCGGCAGCACCAGCGGGCAGTCGGCCGCCACCTCCCCCAGCGCCCCGAGCAGGCCCTTGAACATCTCGACATCGTCGACGTTGGCCGGCCGGTGCAAGGTCACCAGGCCGTAGGCGCCCGGCGCCAGGCCCATGGCGTCGAGCGTGCCCCGCTCCTGGGCCCGGTCGACGTTGGCCAGCAGCGTGTCGATCATCACATTTCCGACGAGATGGATGCGCCCGGGGAGGTGGCCCTCGCTCAGCAGGTTGTCGACCGCGTCGGCCGAAGGTGCGAGCAGGTCGTCGCTCACGCTGTCGGTGACGAGGCGGTTCACCTCCTCGGGCATGGTCCAGTCCCGGCTGCGCAGGCCGGCCTCCACATGGGCCAGGCGGGCCGGCGACTTCGCCGCCACCAGCGAGGCGGCCAGGGTGGAGTTCACATCACCGACCACGACGACCACGTCGGGCTCCACATCGGCCATCACCGGGTCGAGGGCGATCATCACCCGGGCCGCCTGTTCGGCGTGGCTGCCCGAGCCCACATCGAGCCACCGGTCAGGAGGGCGGATGCCGAGCTCGTCGAAAAAGACCGTGCTCATCGACTGGTCGTAGTGCTGGCCGGTGTGGACCAGCACCACCTCCACGCCCCGGCCCTCCAGCCCATCGACGACGGGCTTGATCTTCATGAAGTTGGGTCGCGCCCCGACCACGCACAACGCCCGCACCGCCGGACGCTATCTCAGCGACGGACACCCACGGCTCGCCGCAGCTCGCCGGCGAAGGCAGTCGTCGCAGCGGCTACGGCCGGCGCTGAGAGGGTGAACGTGATGGTTGCCGTGGATGTGGATGTAGGGACGTGGCGGTCTATCCGGCGGCGCCCGACCCGTAACGGGCTCGACGAGCGGGAGACAGCCGCTCCTACGGCGTGCGGTAGGCGTCTCGGCGGTGGCGGATGTCCCGAACTGTGACCAACTGGTACTCGTCGTCGATGGCGTACAGCACCCGCCAGACGCGCATGACATGGGCCGAGTAGATGCCCTCGGCTGGCGCGTGCAGCTCGTGGCCGAGCCGGCGTGGGTTGTCACCGAGGGGACCGACGATGAACTCGCTCACGCCGATGGCGATGTCCAGCGGGAGGGTCTCTGCCAAAGGGCCGCCGTCGAGGACCTGCTCCCCGAGATCGTGGCCCGAGTGAGCCCCGGCGCTAGCTAGCTAGCTAGTGCTGCGCAGCGGATTTGATGTGGTGGAGCGTCGCCCGTCCCCGTTGGACCTTCGCGATGATCTCCTCGCCCGTCTTGTGCCAGATGAAGGGCTTGGGGTCGTCATTCCAGTGCTCCACCCACAGCTCGATGGCGTCGATGAGGGCGGCCACGCTGTTGAACGTTCCTCGGCGCAGCCGGCGGTCGGTGAGCTCCTTGAACCAGCGCTCGACCAAGTTCAGCCACGACGAGCTCGTCGGGGTGAAGTGCAGGTGCCAGCGTTTGCGGTCCGGGTTGGCGAGCCACTTCTTCACCTCCGGGCCCGTGTGGGCCGAGAGGTTGTCGAGCACCACGTGGATTTCCAGTTCCGGCTCGACGTGGAGGTCGATGTGCTTGAAGAACCGCAACACATCCGCGCTGGTGTGGCTCTTGCGGCAGTCCTAGAGAACCTCGCCGGTGGCCACGTTCAGGGCGGCGAAGAGATCGATTGTCCCGTTGCGCTTGTAGTCATGGGTCATGGTGCCGTTTCGGCCGGGACGCATGGGCAGGCTGGGCTGGGTTCGATCCAGCGCCTGGCACTGGGTTTTCTCGTCGAAACTGAACACCA
>JANMRJ010001080.1:0-5563 GCA_031370985.1 Acidimicrobiales bacterium | reverse complement strand
GCCGACGCCGACGGCCTCGCTGGCCACCAGCTGGAAGTGGACGAAGTCCTGGAAGGCGGCGCCGGTGTTCGCCCGCCAGCCGTCGAGGTCCAGGTCTCGGAGGTCGACGCCATCGACGGTGATACGGCCCTCGGTGGGGTCGTAGAAGCGGCAGAGCAGCTTGACCAGGCTGGTCTTGCCGGCCCCGTTCTCCCCGACGAGGGCCACCGTCGTCCCCGGCGGGAGGAACAGCGAGACATCGGTGAGGACCGGAGCGTCGGTGCCGGGATAGGTGAAGGAGACGTTCTCGAAGGCGATGCCGGCGGTGATGCGGTCGGGCGCCGGCACCGCCTCGCCCGGCGGCTTGACGGTGACCGTCGGGCGGTAGTCGAGCAGCCATAGGTAGCGCTCGCCCACGAAGGACAGCTCGGCCAGCCACGCGGCCTGGCGGGCCGCGCTCTGGACCTGGCCGATGGCCATGCGGGCCACCGCCACGACGAGGGCGACATCGCCCAGCGACGCCCGGCCATCGAGGGCCAGCCAGCCCACGAAGCCGATGGCGCCGGCCAGGCCCGCGCCGTACAGCCCCCCGGCGGCCACGCCGGCCCACGCCCGGTGGAGCTGGTCCCGAAAGAGCGCCTGGTTGTAGGCGTCGGTGAGCACCCGGTGGCGCTCGATCAGGTGGGGGCCGAGGCCGAAGAGGCGGACCTCCTTGGCCGCGGCCGGCTCGGTGGCCAGCTCCAGGTAGTGCTTGGCCAGGCGCTCGTCGGGGGCGGTGGCGTCGTGGCGGGCGAAGTGCTTGCGGTAGTTGCGGAACTGGAGCACCACGCCAGGGGCGATGACCACGGGGAGCAGGATCAGGACCGGGTGGACGAAGCCCAGCAGGACGATGGCCGCGGCCAGCCCGAAGAAGATCGACGAGAAGGAGTTGAGGTTGGTGAAGGCGAAGTAGGGAAGGTAGCTGCGGTCCTTGACGAGCTTCACCTTGTCGGCGTACTCGGGGCGCTCCAGGTGCTCGAGGCCGGCGGCGGCCGACGACACCTCCATGAGCTTCTGCTCGACGGCCTGGCTGGTCTGTTCGGCCAGGTCGGACTGGAGGAGCGAGGCGATGTCGTCGATCAGGGCGCCCACGCCGACCAGCACCAGGTACAGCACGCCGATGCCCATGGCCCGGCCCGGGTGGCCCCCCGACAGGGCGTCGACCACCAGTTTGGTGACCAGGCCGGTGACGGCGCCGAACATCCCGAACAGGCCGGCGCAGATGAACAGCGCCACCGCCTTGCCCCTGGCCGCTTCGAAGGCCAGGCCCAGGATGACCCGATAGACCCGCAGGACTCGGGCGAAGGTGCCGGAGGTGTTGCGAGGCACCTTGGGGCCGGCCCCCCACGGGCTCATTCGAGGCTCCCGGTCAGGCGGTAGTGCGATGCCTGGATCTCGTACAGCTCGGCGTAGCGGCCGCCGGCGGCGACCAGATCGGTGTGGCTGCCATCCTCCACCACCCGGCCGCCGGCCAGGAGCACGATGCGCCCGGCCATGCGGACGGTCGAGAACCGGTGGGACACCAGCAGGGTCGTGCGTCCCCGGCTGAGGTCGGCGAAGTGGCCGTAGAGCTCGTTCTCGACCCGCACGTCGAGGCTGGCGGTGGGCTCGTCGAGGACCAGCAGGTCGGCGTCGCGCCCGATCTGGCCCATCATCGCCCGGGCCAGCGCCACCCGCTGCCACTCGCCGCCGGAGAGGTCGACGCCGCCGAACTCCCGGGCCAGGGGGGTGTCCCAGCCGTCGGGAAGGGCCTCGATCTGCTCCAGGATGCCGACCCGGGAGGCGGCCTGGCGTAGGACGCTGAGCGGGTCGTGCAGCTCTCCAGCTGCGCCATCGCCGGCCGAGGCCAGGGCGCCGAAACCCACGTTGTCGCGCGCCGACAGCTGGTAGTGCACGAAGTCCTGGAAGATCACCGCCAGCCGGGAGCGGTAATCGTCCAGGTCGAACTCGCGGATGTCGATGCCGTCGACGGTGATCCGCCCCTCCGTCGGGTCGTAGAAGCGGCACAGCAGCTTGATGAGAGTGGTCTTACCCGCGCCGTTCTCGCCGACGAGGGCGATTGAGGTGCCGGTGTCGATGTCCAGGTCGAGGCGGTCGAGCACGCCGCGGTCGGTCCCCGGGTAGACGAAGCTGACCCCGTCGAACCGGATGCCCGTTTTCACCGGCTGGCGGGCCGGACGGGTACCGGCGATGTCCAGGCGGGGGTCGGCCTTGGCCAGCCCCAGCACCCGCATGGCCGAGGGCATGTAGAAGCTGCTGCGCCGGGCCCGAGACGCCTCCCGGAAGAGCATCACGACCGCGGTCGAGAGCCCGACCGTGGCGATCGAAGCGGCGGTGAACCGCCCGACGGAGGTGCGGCCGTCGATGGTGCTGCGCAGCATGACGATGTAGGTGAAGGCCAGGCCGCCGACGGCCAGGGCGTGGAGCCACAGCACGGCGATGAGGCCCTTGCGCCGCAGGGCGAGCATTTCCTTCACGCCGGCCAGCCAGTGCCGGGACTGGCGGGCCTTGGCCCAGCCGGGGAGGGAGAAGATGCGCAGTTCCTTGCCGGGCTCCCGGGTGACGGCCAGGTTGCGGTAGTAGTCGGCCCGGCGGGTGTCCTCCGACCGGCGCCAGCGGGCCAGGCCGGTGATCGACTCGAACCGCCACGACGCCAGCCCGCCGGGGATGGCCGAGACCAGCACGACGAGGGGCACCCAGCCGGCGTAGGTGGCGGCGACAGCGGCCATGGCCACGAGCTGGGTGGCCTGCTGGAGCATCTGGCTGAGGAACTGGAGGGTGTGGACCGGCCCGTACCCGATCCAGTGGGCCACGGCCAGCTCGTCGCGGAAGGCCGGGTCCTCGAAGTAGGCCAGGCCCGGCAGGGCGACGGTGGCGGTCATCAGCCGGCGGGAGAGGTAGGCCTCGAATTTGCGCTGGAGGCCGAACAGCACGGCCTGTTGGAGGGGGCCGACCAGCTGGCTCCCGAAGACGGCGCCGGTGATCAGGAGGAGGGCGGAGCGGACCTCACGGCCGGGGAGGGAGCCGGGGCCTTGGCGCACCGCCTCGGGGAGCTGGGACAGGAACCGGCCGGTGGCGCCTACGGCGAGTGCCGGCGCCCCGCCCGAGATGGCGGTGAGGGCCAGCAGGGCGAAAGCGAGTCCCGGGGCGGCCTTGACGACGAGCCCGACGCCGCGGAGGTTGGCGAGCACCTCCTCCCGGGGCGTCGGCTGGTCCATCCGCCCAGCATGCCGCCTATCGCTGCGACCAGTCCGCTCCGACGTATCGGACCCGTGCCACTTCCGCTTCCGAGTCCCAATCCCACAGGATCAGCAGTTCTTCGTCGCGGGTGCGGACCAGGAAGCCCCAATCGACTGAGGGGGCATAGGAGCGGAGGCGGAAGCGATCATGCCCGGGATCTGCGGCCAACCCACGGAGTGCGGCGACCGCTCGGTCGGCCAGAGCTCGCCTGCTCGTGTCGTCGATCAATGCGGTGACGGTGGCCGCTGCAGGCGGGTCGTAGATGATTCCCATGTCGGGAGCGTAGCCGACTAGGGTAAAAGAGCGAAGACCCTAGCGCTTGTTAGGCACAAAGGGCTAGACGTGGTAGGTTTCATCCCATGAACACAGCCGGGGAAGTCCTGGTAGAACTTGACGAGCGGCGGCGGGTCTACCTGTCCAAGGTCGGCCGAAGCATGGACAGGCGGTACCTGGTCCGTAGTGAGCCGGATGGGACAATGATCTTCACACCGGCGACAGTCGTGCCGACGCATGTGCTGCGCCTCCTCGAGCGGCCGGACATTCTTGCGGCCATTCGTCACGGGCAGGCGCATCCGGAAGAGGGTGTCGAGCTGGAACTGCCGGATGCCCCACTGGATGTCGACTGGGAGAACCCGGACTGATCGCCGGCAACAGCCCTTGAACCGCGGGCCGCTCCGGGGGAGGATGCGTACCTCTCCAGCGAAAGGGCGGCCCGTGACCTCACGGCGACTCCTGGCTTCGGCCGGCTCTGTTCTCCTCCTCTCCCTCGGTCTCGCGGGCGTGGCCTCACCCGCCTACGCCGCCCATGTGACCTGCGGGCAGACCATCCTGGTCAACACGGTGCTTGACGCCAACGTCGGGCCCTGCGCCACCGGGCTGACCATCGGCGCCAACAACGTCACCCTCGACCTGAACGGGTTCACCCTCTCCGGCGGCGCCAGCACGGGCGAAGGGCCGGGGGTCCTTGTAGACGGTCGGACGGGCGTGGCCGTGAAGAACGGCACGGTGACCCAGTTCGATGCCGGCGTCGCCATCGAGGGTGGGAGGAGGAACAGCGTCACCAACATGAAGCTCCTCAACAACCGCGGCGGGAACGGCGACTACGGGGACGGTGTGGCCGTGTTCCTCAGCAACAACAACTCCATCACCGCCAACCAGATCCGCAACAACGGCCAGTACTCCGGGATCGGGCTCATCGGGTCCGCTTTCAACTTCGTCGATGGCAACGAGATCACGGACAACAACCAGAACCCGAACAACACGACGGGGATCCGCATCGAGAACGGCCCGGCGTCGAACGACAACACCGTCACCAACAACCGGGTCATCAACAGCGGGCTCGACGGCATCCAGGTCTTTGCCGGCGGCAGCCGCAACCAGATCAAGTTCAACCAGGTGATCGGGAACCGACGGGAGGGGATCACCGTGTTCGCGGGCGGGAACGCCAACGTCATCGAAGGCAACCAGGTCCGCTCGAACGGGGCCAACGGCATCTTCGTCCGGGGTGCGGCCGGCAACTTCGCCGCACCGGCGAACAACCAGATCCTGGGAAACCTCGCCTTCGGCAACGGCGCCTCCGACCTTCGCGACGCCCAGGCGATGTGTGGCACGAACCAGTGGCACGCCAACCTGGGGGGTTCCACCACGCCGGCCTGCGTCCTCAACCCCTGAGCCGTCGGGGTCCGTCCCGGGGCAGTTTGGTCCCGGGATGGGCCTCATTCGGCGGCGCCCGGCGCTATGCTGGTTCCTGAATCTGTCGTCGACATTGGGTGGTGACCGAGCGTGGGCAGTGCCCACGCTTTTGTTTGCCCAGCAAAGGAGGGAGAGGAGTGACCGACCAGCACGGGGACGAACGCGTCCGTTCGGTGGTCGAGCAATCTCTCGCCGAGGCGGGGTTCGAAGTGGTCGATGTCGATCGCCAAGGCATGGTGTTACGAGTGACAGTCGACCTGCTGGTCGGCCACGCGAAGAATGCCGACCGGCCCTCCGGGGTCGACATGGAGGCGGTGACTGAGGCCACCCGACTGGTCAACGACCTCCTGGACGCCACCGACGTGGTGGGGGAGCGCACGACGCTGGAGGTGTCGAGCCCCGGCATCGAGCGGCCCTTGCGCACGCCGGAACACTTCCGGCGCTTCGTCGGCACTGAGGTGGCGGTCAAGCTGCGGGCCGGCGTCGAGGGCGAACGGCGGCTGGCGGGCGTCCTGGAGGACGCAGATGACGACGGCGTGGTGGTGGGCGGCCGGCGGGTCGCCCACGCCGATATCGAGAAGGCGAGGACAGTGTTCGTGTGGCCCTCCGGGGG
>JANMRJ010001076.1:0-4747 GCA_031370985.1 Acidimicrobiales bacterium | reverse complement strand
GTCGTTCGGCGCACGCGTCTGGTGGAGGCGTGCGCTAGTGCAGAAGTACGAGGGCGCGGTCGCGGCTCATGACCCGACCAGTCTGACATGCGAACGACACGGACGGCAACCGGAGCGCCGTCGGGAGGCGGCGCCCGGCGTCAACGTGCTAGCGGACCGCACGGTCCCACTCGTCGCCGCCCATGCCCAGGCCGAAGCCAGCCATCGGCACGGCGACCGAGCGGGCCGCCACCCGCCGGCGCTGCGAGGCGACAAGCAGCATGCCGACGCCGACCAGGGCGCCGGCGATCATGCCCAGGTCGCTGGTGTCGAGGCCGGTGCGGGCCAGGGTGCCAACCCGCGGCGCGGGCACGGCCACACCCGGTCGGGCGGCCAAGGTCTGGATCTGGGGGCAGGACTGCACCTGGCCGACCTCGGTGACCGAGGTGTTCCCGACCGCCGTGGCTGGGCCCGTGGTGATCACCGCGGTGCCGCTGGACGTGTTGGTCGGGGCGCCAATGGTGAGGCCGACGCCAGCGAGCCCGCCCGAGACGCCCTGGCTGACCGTGGTCGAGTTGTTGTTCGTCGAGGCGTTGCCGGTGGCGACATTGTTCCCGGTGTTGGCCTGGGCCTGGCCCTCGTTGCGGACGGCGGCCTGCTGGGAGTTGATGCGTCCGGCGCCGCACGGGACGACACCCCCGGCACCAACCCCGCCCAGGCGGGTGCCAGCGCCCTGGAGCGAGGCCTGCCCGATGTCGGTGGTCGAGCTGTTGCCAACGGCGTTGGCCGCGCCGCTCGTGATGGTCGCGCTCCCGCTGGAGGTGTTGGTGGGGGCGCCGATATTGACCCCGACGCCGACGAGGCCTCCGGAGACGGTCTGGGTGACGGTCTGGGTGTTGGTGGACCTGTTCCCCACCGCGGTGTTGCCGCCGCTGTTGGCGCTGGCGGAGCCGGCGTTGGTGACCCCGGCGTTCTGGGCGAGGAAACCGCCGACCTGGTTGGCGGAGGCGTTGGACTGGCCGACATCCGTGCCGGAGGAGTTGCCGACCGCCGACGCCGCACCGCTGGCGACGGTGGCCGACCCTCCGGAGGTGTTGGTCGGCGCCCCCACGGCGACCGGGACGCCGACGGTCGCCACCGGCGTCGAGACGCTCACGCTGTTCGAGGAGGCGTTGCCGACCGCGGTGTTGCCGCCAGAGTTGGCGCTGGCCGACCCGGAGTTGGTGACGCCGGCGTTCTGGCTGCTACCGCCGAGGAGGGAGCCGCCGAGGGGAAGGGCGACCTGGCCGAACGCCATGGGCGCGGCGACCAGCCCGATGCCACTGGCGGCCATGACGGTCATGGATGCCATCACGACACGCCGGGCGACCGGCTGAAGGGAACGACTCTTCCTTCGCATCACGCGTACTCCCCGCTTCGGCTCGGCACGAACCGTCGCGAACCGCCGCGACCGCCAAGCATTCCGGCGGTAGATTACCGCATGAGCGGGTGGTGAACGTAGATCTATGGCTCGGTGATCGCGCCCCGGTCGGCGCCCGTCACCAGTCGTGCGTACTTGGCCAGCACGCCGGTGCTGTAGCGGGGTTCGGGCAGCTTCCAGTCGAGCCGCCGGGCAGCCAGCGTGGTGTCGTCGACCAACAGGTCGATAGTGCGGGCGCCGGCGTCGATGATGATGCGGTCGCCGTCTGCGACAAGGCCGATCGGCCCGCCGTCGACCGCCTCGGGCGCCACGTGGCCGACGCAGTAGCCGTGGGTGCCGCCCGAGAACCGCCCGTCGGTGATGAGGGCCACGTCGCCGCCCCGACCCACGCCCTTGAGCGCGCCGGTGACCGCCAGCATCTCCCGCATGCCGGGCCCGCCCTTGGGCCCCTCGTAGCGGATGACGATGACATCGCCGGCGCGGATGGCGCCGGCGAGGATCGTCTCCATGGCCGCCGCTTCCCCGTCGAAGACGCGGGCCATGCCCTCGAAGCGCAACTCGTCGATACCGGCGACCTTGACCACCGCTCCCTTCGGCGCCAGCGACCCCCGGAGGACGGCGATGCCCCCTTCGGCGTGAATGGGGTCCGAGAGCGGGTGGACGACCCGCCCGTCGGGCGCCGGCGGGTCGAGGGCGGTCAGGTTCTCGGCGATGGTGCGGCCGGTGACGGTGAGGCAGTCGCCGTCGAGCAGGCCGGCCTCGAGGAGCTGGCGCATGACCACGGCGACACCGCCCACCGCGTCGAGGTCGGACATGTGGAAGCGGCCGTGGGGCTTCATGTCGGCCACATGAGCCACCCGCCGGCCGACGGTGTTGAAGTCGTCGAGGTCGAGGGTGACCCGGGCCTCGTTGGCGATGGCCAGTAGGTGGAGAACGGCGTTGGTGGACCCGCCAATGGCGTTGACGACAGCGATGGCGTTGTGGAAGGCGGCCTTGGTGAGGATCTGCCGGGGCCGGATCCCGGCCTCGACGAGGGCGATGACCGCCTGGCCGCTGGCGTAGGCGAAGTCGTCTCGGCGGCGGTCGACGGCGGGCGCGGAGGCTGAGCCGGGCAGCGACATGCCGAGCGCCTCGGCCACGCAGGCCATGGTGTTGGCGGTGAACATGCCGGCACACGACCCGATGGTCGGGCAGGCGTTGTGCTCGATCAGCGACAGTTCCGCGGCGGTGAGCGTGCCGGCAGCGTGGGCGCCGACGGCCTCGAACACGCTGACGATGTCGAGCGCCTCACCCTTGGCGCCCCGGCCCGGCAGGATCGTCCCCCCGTAGAGGAACACGCTGGGCAGGTTGACGCGGGCCGCGGCCATGAGCATGCCGGGGAGCGACTTGTCGCAGCCGGCGAAGGTCACCAGGGCGTCGAAGCGCTCGGCGTGCATGACGGTCTCGACGGAGTCGGCAATCACCTCCCGGCTCACCAGCGACGCCCGCATGCCCTCGTGGCCCATAGAGATGCCGTCGGACACGGCGATGGTCACGAACTCCAGCGGGAAGCCGCCGGCAGCCCGGACGCCGGCCTTGGCCCGTTTGGCCAGCCGGTCGAGGGGCATGTTGCAAGGTGTGACTTCGTTCCACGAGCTGGCCACCCCCACCTGGGGCTTGTCCCAGTCGTCGTCGGTCATGCCGACGGCCCGGAGCATGGCCCGGGCCGGCGCCCGCTCGAACCCGGCCGTCACCTCGTTGCTGCGTAGGTCCATACTTGCGATGGTGGCACACTGATCCCGATGGAGGTTCGCCAAAAAGTGGCGGGCGACCTCGAGGCGGCCCGCACCCGGTCCCTCGGACTGCTCGACCCCCTCGACGACGACGGCCTGCGCCGGCAGCACTCCCCGCTCATGTCGCCCCTCGTGTGGGACCTGGCCCACATCGGCAACTTCGAGGAGCTGTGGCTGCTGCGGGAGGTCGCCGGCGCCGCGCCGATCGACCCCGCCCTCGACGACATCTACGACGCCTTCCGCCACCCCAGGCGCAGGAGGCCGGCGCTGCCCCTGCTCGGGCCGGCCGCGGCCCGCCGGTACATCGCCGAGGTGCGGGGCCGGGTGGTCGACACGCTCGAGGGCGCCGACCTTGACGGCGACCCGGCCCGGCCGCTGCTGGCCGGCGGGTACGTCTACGGCATGGTCGTCCAGCACGAGCACCAGCACGACGAGACCATGCTGGCCACCCTCGCGCTCATGGGCGAGCCGGGCTACCGGCCGCTGGCGCCGGCGCCGCCGGCCAGAGCCCCGGAGAGGGGCGCGCCGCTCTCCGGGGATGTCCTGGTGCCCGCCGGCCCGTTCGTCATGGGCACCGACGACGACGCGTGGGCCTACGACAACGAGCGGCCGGCGCACGTGGTCGACCTGCCGGCATTCCGGATCGACGCCGCCCCGGTCACCAACGGGCGCTACGCCGAGTTCATCGCCGACGGCGGCTACGACGAGCGACGGTGGTGGACGGAGGAGGGCTGGGCCTGGCGAGTGAAGGCCGACCTGTTCGCCCCCGAGTTCTGGCGGGCCGAAGGCGACGGCCGGTGGTCGCGCCTGCGCTTCGGGTGGCGGGAGGACGTGCCGCTCGACGAGCCGGTCCAGCATGTGTGCTGGTACGAGGCCGACGCCTATGCCCGGTGGGCCGGCAAGCGCCTGCCCACCGAGGCCGAGTGGGAGAAGGCGGCGTCGTGGTCGCCGGAGGGCACGAAGCGGCGCTGGCCGTGGGGCGACGATGAGCCCACGCCGGCGCCGGCATCGCCCGCTCCCGGCCGCTCGGGCCTGGTATCGCCCGCTCCCGGCCGCTCGGGCCTGGTATCGCCCGCTCCTGGCCGCTCGGGCCTGGTATCGCCCGCTCCGGGCCGCTCGGGCCTGGCCAACCTGGACGGCCGCCACTTCCGGCCGGCGCCGGTGGGCGCGTACCCGGCCGGCGCCAGCGCCTACGGCTGCCACCAGATGATCGGCGACGTCTGGGAGTGGACCTCGTCGGACTTCGGGCCCTACCCCGGCTTCGCCAGCTTCCCGTACCGGGAGTACTCCGAGGTCTTCTTCGGGCCGGGGTACAAGGTGCTTCGGGGTGGATCGTGGGCCGCGTCGCCGCTGGCCGTCCGCACCACGTTCCGGAACTGGGACTACCCTATCCGCCGGCAGATCTTCGCCGGCTTCCGCTGCGCGGCCGACGCATGACGCCTCAGATTGAGGTCCACCTGTCGCCCGAGGAGTTGCGGGACGCCCTCCGCCACGATGTCGCCGCCGGCCTCACGTCGGCGCCCAAGGAGCTCCCGCCCAAGTACTTCTACGACGCCCGCGGCTCGGAGCTGTTCGA
>JANMRJ010001061.1:0-2150 GCA_031370985.1 Acidimicrobiales bacterium | reverse complement strand
CGAATGCGGCGGTCCCTACCTGCGCCCATCCTCACCGCCATCTGCCTGCTGGTCGCGCTGACGCTCGTCGGCTGCGGCGACGAGTCGTCGGGTCCGACCTCGAACGCGCTGGCGCCCACCCAGCCGGCGCCAGCGACCGCCTCAGAGGCTGGCGATGACCACAGCGTTCCGCGACGCGACCTTCGCCCTGGGGCTCACCCCTCTCCCCGCTCGCATCACCGCCGAGAACACCTACAGCGCACCCCGCCCAATGGGCTCCGTTCGCAGCAAGGTGGGCCACCGCGCCGGTCCTCAACCTCGGCGGCGGCACAACGCCCGACCTCGCGGCCATCGCCGCACTAAGGCCCGATCTCATCCTCCAGGGCTCGAGCTTCGCCGAAGGAACAGACCTATGCCGAGCTTTCGAGGATCGCGCCGACGGTTCTCGCGCCGGACAGTGCCGTCTCTTCTTGGGCCGTCTCTTCTTGGCAGGCCATGACCCGAGCGGCGGGAGCGGCGCTGGGGCGCCGCGCTCGCGCCGAGCAGGTCGTTGCCGAATTCGAGGCCCGGCTGACCAAGGTCGCTTCCGAGAACCCGCGCTTCCAGGGAAAGACCGTGGCCGTGGCCAACTACTCAGCGACGGCGAAGACGGTCTATGTCACGCGCGGCGGCGAGATGCGGTTCTTCTCCGCTCTCGGGTTCAGGGTGGCGCAGATGCCCCAGGAACTGGTCGAGCCGCCGAACTTCGGCCGATTGGAGGTCGATGTCCAGATCTGGGACCTGGCCACCGAGAGGGAGGAGAGAGCCGTCATCGACGCCGATCCTCGCCTGAACGCGCTCCGGGTCATGCGGGACAAACGGGTCGTCTACATCGAGGGCGACCTTTCCAACGGGTTGTCCTCCCAGTCGGTCCTGAGCCTGCAGTTCGTGTTGGACAAGATCACACCCCTCCTCCAGGCCATCCCCGGCTAGTGCTTCGACCTCATTCGTTCTCGAGGACCCAGCCTCCAGCCCTTGTTTGGAGTCACTCGTGACCGCACGGTGCCTTCTCGGCGCTCTCGCCGCCACGGTGGTGCTCGCCGGCTGCGGTGCTTCCCGTGAGGCGCCGAGCCCAGCCGCCGCACCGACGAACGGCGCGGTGGACCACGTCCGGCGGCAATGCCACGGCGGCTGCGCCGCGAAGCGGCGGTGGCCCGTTCGACCTCTCCGTACTCGGGCCGGCGTGGCGAGCCCCCGCCGAGCCCTTCCAGCCGGCGGCCGCACGGCCCAGCGACTGCGCTGAGTTCGACCGGCTGAAGGCCGAGTTCGCGGCATGGGCCACGACGCAACGGTCGTACCGAGTCGACGGCCACATCGTCCTCGAAGTCAATGCCAAGGCGCCTGATGACCGCGCGCTATGCGGGCGGCGGGTCAACCCTGATCCAGCCGGCGTCGTCGCGCCTGAACCAGACGATGTACGAACTCCGGCATGACGCAAAGGCCGAGGAACGCACGATCGTCACGTTCAAGGGACCGTGGCTCATCCAGGTGACGGTCTTCGACACCTCGAGCGCACCACACCTGACCGGCGTCGTTCAGTCGACTCTCTTCGACCAAGCTCGGGCGTAGGTTCGGGAGCGGGCCGACTCCGGCCATCGAAGCCCAGATCACCGTGGACAGGGGCGCGACCGTCCCCACCCTCGCTATAGACCAGAGTGGAGGGGGCATGGGCGTCGCCATCACCCTCCGGGGCCTCACTCACACCTACCGCACGGCCGAAGGGCCGCTGACCGTCCTCGGAGGGCTCGACCTCGACGTGGCCGACGGCGGCTACGCGGCCATCACCGGGCCCTCGGGCGCCGGCAAGACCACCCTCCTGTCGCTCCTCGGCGGGCTCGAGCAACCCCAGCACGGGCGCATCGAGATCGGCGGCCAGGACCTCAACGGCCTCAGTGGGGACGGCCTGGCCGCCTACCGCCGGGCCACCGTCGGGTTCGTCTTTCAGCACTTCGGCCTGCTGGAGACGCTCACCGCGCTGCAGAACGTCGAGCTGGCCGGCACCCTCAACGGGACCAGCCCCGCGGTGCGCCGAGCCCGGGGCCACGACCTGCTGGACGCGGTCGGCCTTTCCGACCGGGCCGGGCACCGGCCTTCGCGGCTGTCGGGCGGCGAGCGCCAACGGGTAGCCATCG
>JANMRJ010000993.1:0-1014 GCA_031370985.1 Acidimicrobiales bacterium | reverse complement strand
AGGCCGGCGAGGCCTATCTTCCGGGCCCGCTCCAGCAACACGTCCTGCAAACCCAGGACCCGCGACGCGACGCCGGCCAGCTCCCGCTTGGCCCACAGACGGAGGTCGGTGGCCACTTGGTCGTTGCGGCTGCGCCCGGTGTGGAGACGGCCCCCCGCCGGCCCGGCCAGCTCGGTGACCCGCCGCTCGACGGCCGTGTGGACGTCCTCATCGGTAGCGGTGAAAACGAAGGTCCCCGCCGCCAGCTCCTCATCGACGGCGTCGAGCGCGGCGAGCAGTGCGGTGGCGTCTTCGTCGGTCAGCAGCCCGCCACGGGCCAGTCCTCGCACGTGGGCGCGTGAGCCGGCGACGTCGTCGGCCGCCATCCGACGGTCGACATGCAGACTGGCCGTGAACGCCCACAGCTCCGCCGCCGGCCTCCCTTCCAGCCGGCCGGCCCAGAGCGTCATCGGAGCGTCCTGCCCCGCGGCCACGAGCGCCGCCGGAGGCGGCCCGGATGAAAGGCGGGCCAGGCCGGCGCAGCCGGCCAAGGAAAGGAACGGCGAAGGCCCGCCGGCTCCGCCGGCGGACCGGAGCGCAGCTGCCTCGCCGAGCAAGCTCTGCTTGCGATGGCGATCACTTTTGGCGGCTGGCCCACGTCTGCACGCCGAGGCTCCACAGGCGGACGAAGCCGGCGGCGTCGGAGTGGTGGAAGCTGTCGGCTGCGTCGTAGGTGGCCAGGCCGTAGTCGTACAGGCCGACTTCGCTGCGCCGGCCCGCCACCGTGCACCGCCCCGGCTCGCACCGCAACCGGACCTCGCCGGTCACGTATTTCTGGGTCTCGTTGATGAAGGCGTCGAGGGCAGCCTTCAGCGGCGAGTGCCACATGCCGTCGTAGACCAGCTCCGACCAGCGGGGCTCCAGTCGGTGCTTCTCGTGGAAGACGTCGCGCTCCAACGTCAGCCCTTCGAGGTCAGCATGCGCCATGATCAGCGCCAGGGCGCCGGGGCACTCGTAGACCTCCCGGCTCTTGAT
>JANMRJ010000390.1:0-2886 GCA_031370985.1 Acidimicrobiales bacterium | reverse complement strand
GAGCGCGCATCGACAGCCTCCATCCTTCCCGCGATCCTGCCGCCATCCACCGCCGAGCCAACCCGGCACCCGCGAAGACGGTCGAGACGGGAGGAATGTTGCCCGACCGGCGTCGAACCGATGGTAGCGCCGATGGCAGGCCATGCGGCGGCCCGGATGCGTTTGGGCGCGAGTTTCAGCGAGTCGCAACGACCGGGCAGCGAGCCTCGATTGACGAGATCGAGGACGGTGTCAGTGCTGATCTCCAGGATCGCGGCGACTTCCCTGGGCGTGTAGTACAACTTGGCCATCGTGTTCGGCCTGCATAGCGATATCTCCGACTATGCCGCTGGGCCGGGCTTCGGCAAAGAAGACGGGAATCGCCCGGGGTCACCCGCTCAGTGGGTCTGGCAGTCCACCCAGAGTACGGAGGAGACCCCGATGTTTCCCACCCACAGCACGGCCCCTGCGAACCGCACTCCCTTGACTGTCTGCGTTTTCGGCAGGCACTCCGGCCAGCCGCTGCTGTGGAAGCTGCCGGCGCTGTCGGTCCAGTTCACCGTTGACCGGAAGCCGTAGGTCGTGTCGCCGACCTGGAACGACGCCATGTCACCGCCCACGTAGCCGTCGGCGGTGTAGACCGTTGGGTGCGCCGCGCTGTCGCTACCGATCCGATAGCCCGCTCCGAACGCGGCACCCGCGATCAGTACCCCAGCCAGCACGGCCAGCGTGCGCTCCTTCGTCGTCATCGGGTCCCCCTGTCGCCTGAAGAATCGGCAGCGCGCCATCCTCAATGGAGCATCGAGGGCATGAGCGGCTGCGTCAAGTACCGACGTGCAGCGGAGGAGTTCGGGTGCCGTTCCCTGATGCCTGACTGGCTGCTAGGATCGTCGCTGAGCAACAGACAACCGCCGAACCTCGCCCGTGTGGCGACTCGTCGGGCGCGAAGGCCCCACGTTCGGGGCATGCTGGCAGGAGGGAACAGCGACATGGCGCCAACGGAGCCACCGGTGAGTACGCGGGTCGGGGACAGCCGCTGGAGCTCGCGCCATCCCCTGGCGGCGCAGGGACACTCGGGCAGGCCATCGTCCGGCACTTGGTGCAGGCCGAGTTCTGAGCCGATCACGAAATCAGACGAAGCTCGGTGATCACAACGATTGAGAGGGGAATTCGTGACCGAACCGCCGAACGCGCGACCTGACGAGGGGGCACCTGGGCGCCCCACAGTCGCGGTCCCGACAGCCGACACCGTGACCTTTGAGCTCGATCCGGCCAGCCGAAGCGCGGAACGGATCCGTCGGTTGGTCAGCATGGTGCCGATCAACGTTCTCTTCGCGATCCTCGCGAATGTCGAGCACCCGACACCCATGTCCATGGCGCTGTTGGCAGCCATTGCGCTGACCTATGACATTGCCGTCGTCACGCGGAAACTGCGGAGCCTGTCGGACTTCCAGCTGGCGACGTCGCCGGAGGGCCTGATCTACCGCGAGCGTGGGCTGACGCTCGCCACGAGCTGGTCCAACGTGGCCACGCTCGTCCAGATGACCCAAGATCCTCGTTCGGTCGGTCTGACCCTGCGCGAGCCGGGCGTTGTTGGACAAAAGGGCCGATGGCGGGAGCCCTGGCGCCGACTGCCATATTCGGACCGTCTCATCGCGCTCGAACCCTTCGCCGCATCCTTCGAGGGCAGCCAACTCGAGGCAAACCTTCGGGCGGCCGTGCCTGCCCTGCCTGCTGCGCCTCTGGGGCGCATCTCGAACGCCGAACTGCGTCCGCCCGTCGCGCGTGACGCTCGGCAGCTCGGGCTCGCCATCGTCCTGTTCCCCTTGGTGATGACCACGAGCATCTTCCTGTTCCAGCTCGCGACACACATGCTTCCGTCGGTCCTGGTGCAACCGGTGATCGTCGGGCTCGTGCTCGCCAGCTTCTCGACGGCCGTGCTGCTTATGGCGCGAGCGGGCTGGAGACGCGAGCGCATGTTCGACCTTGTCGGTCGCCGCCTCCTCAGGCCCGGACCAGACGAGCGACGGGTCGCCGGCCTGCTTCCGTTGGTCACGATCTACGGCTTGATGTCTGCGTCGATGGCACTCAGGGGCTACGCGTCTCATCTGCCCGGGATCGGCTCCTGCGGACCCGCCGTTTCCAACCTGTCAGCACCCGACGCCAGTTCTGGTTGGCCGGGCGATCCCCAGCCGAGCGTCGCCCTCGGGCTCCCCCCGACGTGGGATGTTGTCCCGCTGTCCCAGGCGGGAGTCACGGACTACTGGGGGAATCACATTGCCCAGGCGGCGGCGGCGGCGGCGGCCGTCACCAAGGTCGAACACCTGATCACGGAAGGGTTGACTGTGATGGCTGTTCGCTACGGCCCGGCGGGAACCTATGCCGGCGAGGTCGACGTCTACGAATGGCACTGTGCGGAGATGAGCACCCTCAACGACATCGAGGACTGGCGAATATCAACCGGGGCCACCTTCGGGCAACCGATCCCTGCCAGTACGAGGGTGCAGTTCGGGCAACGGATCGTGGATCGGGCGGCCTTCTCGCGGATCAGGACCGACCGACCTACGGCTTCCTACGTCAACTACGGCTGGGAGCAGGGGTCGGAGTTCGTCTTCGTGGCTCTCAGTGTCGGGCCGGGCACGGGCTCCCTGGCACAGGACGAGTTTGAGCAGGCTCTCGCGTCAATCAGCCCATAGGCCGGATCGGGCGCCGCGAGCCCTGGCAGTGTTCGTCGACGCCGCGCCGTATGGACTTCAGGTCGATCCCTTCGCGCGCGAGACGCTTCTCGAGCTCCGGCGACAGATGGTGCTGGCCCAGGATGCAGGACAGCAGGTCGCACCACGCCTCGGTTCCGGTCCGGCGCGGCGGTTCGTACGGTTGATCGCCGCCGGTCCAGACCGCGGCACT
>JANMRJ010000921.1:0-3335 GCA_031370985.1 Acidimicrobiales bacterium | reverse complement strand
CGGCCGGCGCGGCGGAGGTCCATGTCGTCGCCGCGGCTCGGACGCCCCCGAGCCGACGGGGCATACACTCGGGTATGCCCGCACCGAGGACGCCAATGTGGAAGTGACCATTCGCGGTCGCAACGTGGAGGTCACCGATCGCTTGCGGGCGGCGGCCGAGGAGAAGGTCGGCCGGCTGTCGCGCCACCACGAGGGCTGGGAGCACGCCGAGGTCCAGTTCATCGAGGAGCGCAACCCCCGGATCTCGGCCAAGGAGGTCTGTGAGGCCACCCTCCGCGGTCACGGCCGGATCATCCGGGCCAAGGCGGCCTCGGCCGACTCGCTGACATCGCTCGACAAGGTCGTCGACAAGCTCGAGCACCAGATCGACAAGCTGAAGAGCCGCCTGATCAGCCGGTCCCACCCGAAGCACCACCCGGTGGACTCGAATCTCGTGCCATCGGCGGATGACGAAGCGACGGACGAGCAGGGTCCGCCCCGCATCGTCAAGACCAAGCAGTTCGACATGAAGCCGATGACCCCGGACGAGGCGGCCCTGCAGATGGACGTGCTCGGGCACGACTTCTACCTCTTCAACAACACCGACGGTGGGGCCGCCGTCGTCTACCGTCGTAACGACGGCGATATCGGCCTCATCGAAGCCAGCTAGTGCCCCGATGTCCTCTGATGGGCCACCAGTGACCAGATGTCCCCTGATGGGCCACCAGTGACCCAGGCCGGCCAGGAACCCATCCGCGTCGTCATCTCCGACGACCACGATCTCTTCCGCCGTGGCCTCAGGATGGTCCTCGAGGCCGAGGACGACATCGAGGTGGTGGCTGAGGCCGCCGACGGCCAGGAGGCGGTCGCCCGGGTCGAGGAACTGGCGCCCGATGTTGTCCTGATGGACGTGCGCATGCCTCGGCTTGGCGGGATCGAGGCTACCCGCATGATCCGCCAGCTCTTCCCCACCACCCGGATCATCGTCCTCACCGTCAGTGATGAGGAGGACGACCTGTACGGGGCGGTGAAGGCCGGCGCCAACGGGTACCTGCTGAAAGAGGTCTCGATCGAGGAGGTGGCCGACGCGGTGCGGGCGGTCTTCGCCGGCCATAGCCTCATCTCGCCGGCGCTGGCGTCCAAGCTGCTGGCAGAGTTCTCGGGGCCGCCGAGAGCGGTCGACAACCCAACGGTCACGTCAGCCAGGCTCACCGATCGGGAGGTCACCGTGCTGAAGCTGGTGGCCCTCGGAAATGACAACGCATCCATCGCCGGCGAGCTCACCGTCGCCGAGAGCACGGTCCGCAACCACGTGGCCAACATCCTCACCAAGCTGCAACAGCGCTCCCAGATCGAACCGGCCACCTAGCTCGCTATGGAGCATTCGCTTGGCGTTTAAGTCGAAGATGCGGCGGCTACCGGCGTCGCCGCAGGGCACGTACACGGAGTGGCGGTGGCCGCCGTCGACCTCCTTCGCCCGCACGCTCCTCGCCGGCTACAACAGCTTCGAGCACACCTTGGTCCCGGAGATCGACCCGGGTCCGGAATCGACCTACTTCTGGGCCCACCAGTTCCGGCTGATCGCCGGCGAGGGCGGCTACATCGGCATGCAGACCAAGGGCAACCGGGCCGACGGCAGCCTCGGGAAGATGGCCATCTTCTCGATCTGGGACGCAGAGGAGGCCGAGGGTCCCGGCACGACCCGCTTCAGCGGCGAGGGGACCGGTTGGAGTTGCCGCATCCCCTACCTCTGGACTCCGGGGCGGCCGTACACGTTCAAGATCTCGACGGTCGGCGGCGGCTGGTGGGTGGGGAAGGTCCGGGATGAGGAGACCGGCGAGGTCAGCGAGATCGGTGGCATTCGCGTGCCGGGCCACTGGCGCAACCTCGACTCCTGGTCGGTCATGTGGACCGAGTACTACGGCCCGCCACTGAACAGCTGCAGCGACTTGGCCTACTCCAGCGTGGTCTTCGGCACCCCCACGGCCAACGACGGCGAGGCCAGGCCCGCCGGCTCCCACAGCCACCTCGGCGATGGCACGTGTGCGGGCTCGAATGTCGAGCCCCTTGCTCACGGCGTCCGCCACCAGATGGGCATCCCCGGGTAGTCGGTCAGGGGGCGGCGTGCTCGGGTTTCGGGTCTTCGGCGGCGTTCGTCCCGGACGGCACCGCCGGCTGCGTCGAGCTGTCCGCCGGTGAGCTTCCCGAGGTTCACCTTGAGAGCACCGCCGGCGAGGACATATGGGACCTGTACCGACTCAGCTTAGAGACGAGGTTCGCCATGAGGTGCGCTCCTTGGGGCGAGTGGGGCGGCATGAGGGGCGAGTTTTTACTCGGGGATGGGACATCCCGAACCTGGTGGTGGCCAAGGTGGGAGCCAACGGCAGCGTGACCGTCTACAACAACCAGGGATCGACCCATGTGATCTTCGACGTGGTCGGCTACTTCCCCGGGTAGGAGCGGAGAGCGGGGGTTGTCCTCTCCTTTACACTCGGGCTGCCGACTGGGGTTAGGTACGGCGATTGGGGGGTCCGACTCATGATTCGTAACCAAGCGCATGTTCCGGCGCAGCGGTCGAGGCCGACGTTGTGGCGGGGGATCGGCATGGTGGTCGCGTTGGCGTCGGCCACGCTCTCCGCCACCGCCGGCGCCGTGGCTGCCACCACTGTGGCTGCCTCCGCCCAAGCCGCCCCTCCGGACATCGAGGCCCTGAAAAGCCGTCTGCTCGTGGCCGCCGGTGGTCGTGGCCGCTTGGCCGAGCACGCCGGCACCGGCCTGGTGCGGTTCTTCGGCACCGAGCCGGGCCAGCCCGTGGGCAGGGCTCAGAGCATCCCTGCCCGCACGTCGCCTGAGGTCTCGGCCCGCAGCTTCCTCGCTACCTATGGGCGACTCTTTGGCACCGACGACCCGGCCGACCTACGGCTCAGGCGGACTGCGGAGGCCGACCAGGGCCGGTCGAACGTGCGGTTCCAGCAGCTCCATCGCGGCGTGCCCGTCCTCGGCGGCGAGCTGGTGGTGAACCTCGACCACGACGGCAACGTCCTCTCCGCCAACGGCGAGCTGACCCCCGAGCCGGCGCTCAGCGTCGAGCCGGCCATCACCGCCGCGGAAGCCGCGGCCCAGGCCCTCTCCGCCATCGCCAAGCAGCGCGACGTCGACCGGCGGCTCCTCGTCGCGGCGACGCCGGCACTCTGGGTGTACGACCCAGTCCTGCTCGGAGGGCCGGACCGGTCCGCTCCGCGCCTGGTGTGGCGTACAGAGGTCACCTCGGACGGAGACGAGGAGGTGCGTGAACTGGTGCTCGTCGATGCGGCCTCCGGCGGCATCGCCCTGCACGTCGACCAGATCGCTCACGC
>JANMRJ010000896.1:0-1205 GCA_031370985.1 Acidimicrobiales bacterium | reverse complement strand
AGGCCGGCGGCCCGCGTGAGGAACGCGGCCCGCTCAGCGGGCAGGGTGTACGTGCGTGCGGAGGGGTGGTAGTCGACGAGTCGTCCGGTCACCATCGCGCCGAGCCACTCGCGGACGTACCGCTCCTGCAGGCCGGCGTGCTCGGCGAGCTGCGCGCTCGTGCGCGCGATCCCGTCGGCCATGGCGTCGAACAGCCCTGTCCGATGGCCAACGCTCATCATGAGGCAGAGCATCCCGTCGTTCACGATCCGGAGCAGACGTCCGGCGAACGCCTTCGCCTTTGCCTGATCGAACACTTCGGTGGCCACCGATCCCCCCTTCACCACGTCGATCAGAGACTAGTGGAGGGCGACCACCTGGGGGCCGATCGAGCCTGGACCGGGCTGAGCGGGCGGCGTCGGGTGAACCCGGGACCGGTCGCAGGGCCTGAGGCCTAGGATTCCGGGCGCGGCGCGACAGGCCGCTATGGAACAACACTCGGAGGGATCGTCAGTGCGCAGGACACCGCTCGCGCTCGTCATCGTGCTCGTCATCGCGCTCGCGGCAGCAGGAACGGCCATCGCGCGGACCGGCAGCCGCGACATCCAGGCGAACCAGCCGCAGGTCGCGGGCGACGCGAGCTCCAATACGACCGCTCGCTTCCCAACGAACAAACAGAACGAACCGACCATCGCCATTGCGCCCGACGGCACGCATGTGATCGGCGGCGCGAACGATGAGCAGAAGCAGCCGCCCTGCGGCCCCGGCCCGGTCCGCGGCGCGACCGCGGCGGCGAACAACTGCTCGTTCTTCCCCGGCGTCGGCACGACCCCGGTGTACGTCTCGAGCGACGCCGGGACGACCTGGACCAACCTCGGGATGCTCCCCGGCTATACCGACACCGGTAGCTCGGTGGCCCCGTCGGCAGGGCCGCTCGCCACCTCGGCGGCCCGGGGCACGCTCGTATCCGACGGCGACCCGGTCGTCGTCTTCGGCCCAAAGCGCGGCTCCGACGGCACGTTCTCGTGGACCAATGGGGCGCGCGCCTACTACGCGAACCTCGCCTCGTATTCCAGCTCCGCAACGCAGGGCCGGCAGGGCCCCGAGCTCCTGGCTGTCTCGATGTCCGACACCCACGGCGCGAGCTGGTACGACCCGGTCCTCGCCGTCGCGAGCAACGGCTACATCTTCAACGACAAGGAAGCGATCTGGGCGGACCGCAACCC
>JANMRJ010000370.1:0-10690 GCA_031370985.1 Acidimicrobiales bacterium | reverse complement strand
ACGGTGATGCCGGTCCGGATGGCGACCCCCTTGGGGTTCAGGCCGGCGCTCATGAGCGAGAGGACCTCGAGTTCGCGCTCGGTAAGGCGGCGGTCGGGAGCCGTGGCCCGGACCCTCTCGGGGCGGTCGGGGGGCGGGAGTGCGAGGCTGTCTACCAGCATGCCGTGGTTCTCCACGCTCTTGAGCGCGGCCATCATGTCGGCGAGCGCCCCTTCCTTGGTGAGGACGCCGCTCGCGCCCGCGGCGGCGGCCCGGGCGACGACATCGACGCCGGTGTAAGCGCTGACGATCAGGACCCGGGCCGAGGGCAGCATGGCCTTGACTTGCCGGGTGCCTTCGATGCCGTCCACCCCGGGGAGCCGGACATCCATCAGGACCACTTCGGGACTGGTCTGGTGCAGCATGGCGAGGGCCTCGGCTACCGTTCCGGCCACGCCGACACATTCGAGCTCGTCCTCAAGGTCGATGGCCATGCGGAAGGTCTCGGCCACGACGCGGTGATCGTCGACCACCAGCACCCGGGTTGGACGCTCTCCCACCTTCACGCGGCGAGCCTAGTCGTGAGCGACATGGGGACTGCGGACTGGATGACGGATTTCTGTTGCGGCCGCGTTGGGCTGCAGACGCGGCCTACCCCCCCATTTGGGGGATGACGCGCCCCACGTTGGGTCTGTCGCCGCTCCGTCGGTTCCGTCATTCTCGATTCGGAGCAGACAGGCGTTCAGTCAAGGAGAAGCGTTGCCCCAGCACGACCGACAGCCCGATGGCGACGATGCCGTCGACTGGGAGCGCGTCCGGGTCCTGCGCGACATGTGCGCCCGGTGGCCGGAGCGGGACCGCTGGCCGGAGATGCTGACGATGTTCCTCGCCGACGCCCAGGAGCGAGTCAGCCGGCTGGGCGAGGCGGTCGACGCAGGTGACCCCGACCTGGTGTGCGAGCTGGCCCATAGCCTGAAGGGAAGCAGCGCGACCTTCGGTACGCCGGCCCTGCGCGGCCTGTGCAACCGGATGGAGATCCTGGCCGGCGAGGGCGACCTCGGCGCGGCGCCGGAGCTCGTCCGGGGCCTGCGCCTCGAATGCGACCGGGTGCGGACGGTCCTCGCGCCGACGGCGGGACCGATGAGGACTCCCCGGCTTTCCAGGCCGGCGCGGCGAGACGGGTTCGCCAGTGACTTGACGACGAGCGCCGGCTTGACCCCGGCCGAGATGGAGGACGCAGGGTGATCGGGGGAAGGTGGGTCGTGGTGCTGGAGGTGGCTGCGACCTCGACGCATCAAGTGATGCGAAGGGAGGACCTCCACGCCTTGTTGGAGGCGATGTCGGACCACGAGCCGAGCGCGCTCTTCCACCCGAGCAGGTACGCGTTGCAGCTCCGCGTCCTGTCGGCGAGCCCTGCTGCGGCGCTGTCGTCGGCTATGTCGCTCTGGACGGAGGCGGTCGGTGCAGTCGACCTCCCTCCCTGGGGCTTGGTCCGGGCGGAGGTGCTGACCCACGAGGAGTTTGAACGTGAAGTCTTCTCTCTGGACGCCTACCGGGAGGGTGTCCATGGTCCGGCGGGGCATGAGGATCCGCGCCCAGGGGAGGACCTCCTTCGCAACGTCTTCACCGACGCGCTGACGGGCCTGGCCAGCTATGAGCTGTTCCTGGACCAGGTCCGCGCCGCGCTGGCCGCGTCCGACCCAGAGCGCTCGATGGCCGTGCTCGTCACCGATATCGACGATTTTGCGAGGGTGAACGCCGACGCCGGCCACGTCGTCGGCGATCAGGTGCTGCGAGCACTCGCCGGTCGCATGGCGGAAGCCGTCCCCGGGGCGGTGGCCACCGGAAGGCTTGGTGGCAACGCGTTCGCAATGTTGATCGCGGAGCGCTCGGCGGGCGCGGCGGAGTCGATGGCCCAGCGCCTCGTGGCTGAGCTGCGCACTCCCCTCAATGCCGACGGACGGACCGTGCTGGTGACGGCCAGCGTCGGCCTCGCGCCTGCTTCCCCGGGCGGATCGGCGGAGGACCTGATCGCCCATGCCGCCGTCGCTGTCTACGCGGCCAAGACGGCAGGCGGCGACTGCCACCGGGTTTTCCAGCCCGGGCTGTTACCCCATCGACCACGGTTCGTCGCCGAACCGCTGCCCGACCGCATGGCCCAGGTCGTCCTGCTCCAGGGTGCCGCCCTTGCCGCCAACGAGAGCCCGAACCTCGAGGCCGCGGCGTCGAGTGTCCTCCAACAGGTCTGCGCGCTCATGGGTTGGACGGCCGGGCACCTCTGGCTGGCCGACGGCGACGTAGGGATGCGGGCGACGGGTGTGTGGAACGCCTCGGCGCGGGCCGGGCTGCAGGACTTCCGCCGGCACATCGCCTCGACGAGCTACGCGATCGGTGAGGCCACCCCGGGACGGGTGCTGGCGACAGGGCGACCGGCCTGGACCGACGACGTTGTCGGGGAGGGGCGGATCCCCGAGGCCCTTGCCGTCGACGCCGGCCTGGAGATGGCCTGCGCGTTCCCGGTGCTGGTGCGCCAGGAGGTGGTGGCCGCGCTGGAGTTCTTCAGCGACCGGGCGGTTCCCCCGGACGCGGCCTTGACCGACGTGATGGCCAGCGTGTGCTCGCAGTTGGGCCGCGTCGTCGAACGGGCCCGCGCCGAGGAGGCGCTGTCGAGATCCGAGGAGCGGTACCGGCTCCTGGTCGACAGCGCGCCGGCGCTGATGTGGATGTCGGGCCCCGACGCCAGGTGCACCTTCTTCAACGCTCCGTGGCTGGAGTTCACGGGTCGCACGATGGAGCAGGAGGTGGGCGACGGTTGGGTCGACGGCGTCCACCCGGACGACCGGGAGCGGTGCTTCGAGGTCTACCTCGCGGCGTTCGGGCGGCGGGAGGCCTTCGAGATGGAGTACCGGCTCCGGCGGGCCGACGGCGAGTTCCTGGGGGTGCTCGACCGCGGGCGTCCGGTCGGTGAGGGTTCAGCGTTCTCCGGCTACGTCGGCAGCTGCGTGGACGTGACGGACATGCACCTCACCGACAAGCAGGCGCGTGACCGGGCGCATCGTATCCGGGCGCTCGTGCAGGACGCCGACGTGATGATCATCTTGCTGGACGCCAATGGCACCGTGACCGAGGAGTACGCCGGCAGGTTCGATCTCGGGTACGAGGAGGGCGACGGCAAGGGAGGGTTCGGCCCGGAGTACGTCGGCCGGGCGGCGGCCGAGTTTGCCGAGGTGCTGGCCCGACCGGGGCCCGGGCGGTCGTTCCGGTGCCGTGTCCGGCATGCCGATGGCTCGTGGCGTTGGATCGAGACGGTGGCGAACAACCTCCTCGATGACCCGATCGTGGGGGGCATCCTCGTCACCGTGGCGGATGTCACCAGCCGCAAGACGGCCGAGGACGAGGTCGCACGGTCGGCCGCTCACCTTCGTGAGGCGCAGGCCCTCGCTCGAACAGGGAGCTGGTGGAGCGACCTCCGAACGGGCGCTTGCTACTGGTCCGACGAGCTTCACCGGATACTCGGACTGCTTCCCGGGGACATATCGCCGAGCCTGGAGCAACTTCTCACCTCTGTCCACCCCGAGGACCGGGCCATCCTGGCCGGGCCGATCGGCAAGGAGCGCCCGATCGACCCGGCGGTGCGGGCGCGGGTCGTGCAGCCATCGGGGGAGATCCGCCACGTCGTGGTCAGGGTTGCCTTCGCCCACGACGCCGATGGCGGGCCGGTCCGAGCCTTCGGTACCGTCCACGACCTCGGCCGGGAGGATGGCGCGGTACCGGACCGGCGCAACGGCGCCGGCTCGGTACCGGCGGGCCACACCGTGGCGACGGTGGCGACCGGAAGGCGACCCCGAAGCGTCGACACAAACCCGATAAATCGGTAGAATCCGACAATGTCGCTTGGCCCGGGTGGTCCCGGGACCGGGCGGCGCACATGAACGTCGTCGTCGTCGACGACGACAAACTGATGCGCGATGTCCTGGCCCGGGTCGTCCGCAGCTTCGGTCACGTCGCCTTTGTCGCCGAGACGGCCGACGCCGCCCTCGACCTGGTCGAGCTGGGGCACATTGATGTCGTGGTCAGTGACTGGATGATGCCAGGACGCGATGGCATGGACCTCTGTCGCCTCATCAGGTCGCGCGAACCCTCACTGTACGTGTACTTCATCCTGGTGACCGCCTTTGGCGATCGGGAGCATGCGTCCGCCGCACTCGGGGGCGGCGTCGATGACTTCCTGGTGAAGCCCGTCGACCCGTTCGAGCTACGCCTCCGCCTCATCGTGGCCGAGCGGGTCACGGGTCTGCACCGGCGGTTGGCCGAGCAGATGTCGAGCCTCGAGCAGCAAACGGTCGAGGAGGCAGCCAGTGCCCGTATCGACCCGCTCACCGAGCTGGGCAATCGCCGCAAGATGGAAGAGGACCTGAACTGTTTCCGCGCCCGGCGCGATCGTTACGGGCACACCTTCGGCGTCGCCTTGTTCGATGTCGACCACTTCAAGACCCTGAACGACACCGCCGGCCATCAGGCCGGCGACGAGGCGCTGCGCCTGGTGGCCGGGATCGTACGTCGGGAGCTGCGGGAGGTGGACCTAGCGTTCCGGTTCGGCGGGGAGGAAATCCTCGTTGTGCTACCGGCCGGTGTCGAGCGGATCGCCACCGTCGCCGATCGCATCCGCCGTGCCGTGGAGGTGGCCGCCATCGCTCACCCTGGGCGGCCGGGGCCGGAGGAGGTCGTGACGGTCAGCGCCGGCGTGGCCGCCGGCGAGGGCGACACCGCGTCGTTCCTCGCCAGCGCAGACGGCGCGCTCTACCGGGCGAAAGCCGAAGGCCGGAACCGCATCACTGTCGCCGGCCCCCAGCCGGCATGAGCCGACGGGTGGCGGGACGGTCTACCGCGAAAGAGGTACCGGAGCTGCTTGGTGGCGCGCAATCGACGGTTCGATGAGCTCCTGGAACGTGACGAGGATGGAGGTGACCAGTTCGCCTACGCCGGCGGCGGTCATCCGGGCGCGCAGCCACCGGATATCGCCGCCGGGGCGGACCACCCGAAACACGCCGTCGCCCGTCATCCCCGGCATGGTGAGGCCGTCGACCGAGGACCGGTAGCGTGAACGGTCATCGGGGTGCAGGGTCGCCTCAATGTCGGCGCCGGTGGCGACGCCGCCCGCATCCCACCCCAGCATCTGTGTGAGGACAGTGGAGCAGTCGTCCGCGCCGCTGAGCAGGTGGCGGTGCCACGTTCCCACCCCGGCGAGCGCCAGCGCGTCCCGGGCCAGTTGCTCCGCCTCGACGTTGGCCAGTTCCTTCATCTTGCGTTCCGTCATGTCGACGCTCGTGACGACGATCCCCTCAATGTCCGGGTTCTCGAGCTGGTTGTTGGCCACCGACTCCATGATCCGCCAGGAGCCGTCGGCCGCCTGCACCCGGCACTCGAAGGGCGGGTGTACCCCCGGGTGACTGAGGACCTCGGCGAAACGCTCGGCCGCCCGCCCCAGGTCATCGGGGTGGATGTACTCGAAGCCGACCTTGCCGTGGCTGTGGCCTTCGTCGTACCCGAGCGGAACCGCGCCGGTATGTTCCTCGGCGATCCGGCCGTCGGCCGCCAGTACCAACGTCACCGCGCTGGAATTGTCGAGCAGGGCGAGGAAGCGGGCCCGGTTCCTGCGTAGCTCGAGCTCGAGGGCGTACCGCTCAGTGACATCGATCGCCCCGCCGACGTACCCCGGGCGCTCCCCGGCAGTGCCAGCCGGCGACCCCTGGTCGAGGACCGAGCGGTATTCCCCGTCGGCCCGAAGTAGTCGGTAGGTGAGCTCGAAGGAGCGGCGCTGTTCGACCGCCCGGCGGTAGGACTCCAGGCAACGGTCGCGGTCATCGGGATGGATCCCGTCAGCCCAGCCGTCGCCGAGCTCCTCGTCGAGGGAACGACCGGTGAAGTCCAACCACCGCCGGTTGAAGAAGTTCACCTTGCCGTCGGCGTCGGCGCGCCACATCATGATCGGCACGGCTTCGGCCAGCGCCCCGTAGCTCTCCGTCAGGCGGGACAGGGCTTCGGTGGCCCGACGCCGCTCGACGATCCGTCCGAGCTGGAACCCGACGCTGCGCATCACATCAAGCAGGCTCCCGTCCGGCTTGACGGCGCGAGGGCTGAAGAACTCGAGGGTGCCGACGACATCGCGGCCCACGAACACCGGGAAGCAGTACGCCGCGCAGATGCCGACCTGGGTGGCCTCGCGGGCCCATGGTGACGACCGGGCGACGACATCGGTGACCCACGCCGCCTCGCGGCCGGCTTCGACGCGCGCCGGGAGGTTCCCGGAGTCGTTGGGCGAGCGGTCGTCGAGCGCCTCTCGCAGCCGGACGAACCGCTCCGGTATCGTCGCGTGCCAGACGGGATCGACCTCGGGCGCATTGGCGACGCAGAACCGGCTCGCCACCCAACCGGCGTGCGCGCACACCTGCTTGAGGACGACGGCCGCGCCAGCGGCGAGATCGCCCTCCTCGTTGGCGGCGACCGCCGCTCGCTCGACGAGGAGCACGTGGCTGAGGCGGTCGGCGGCGGGGTCGACATCGAGCTCGAGGCGGCTGAGATCGGCGGCCAAACCCGGTTGGAACCACCGGTGGCGGCCCCGGCCGGCGGTCTTGGCCACGCACATCGCCACTGACGCGTCCCGAAGGAGCCCGTCGGCGGTTCGACCCGCCGCGCTCGCCACGCCGAGGCCGGCGGTGACGTACACCTCCCGCTGGGCGAGCTTCACCGGGGCGGCCACGGCATCGAGGAGCCGCACCGCGAGGCGCTCGACGGCGGCGCGTGCGGAGGGGGGGACCAGTACGGCGAACTCGTCGCCGCCGATCCGGGCCACTTCGGCATGGGCGCCGGCGGCCTGGGACAACCGGTCGGCGATCACGGCCAGCACCTGGTCGCCGGCGGCGTAGCCCCGGCTCCGGTTCAAATCGGCGAAGCCGTCAAGATCGACGACCATCAGGTGGTGGTGGGCCTCAGCGTCGCTGGGAGTGGCCGCCAGAGCGGTTGTGACCCGGTCGCGGAAAAGCTCCGTCGTGGGGAGCCCGGTCAGGGAGTCGCTGAACGCGCGAGCCAGGAGATCCTCGGCGACGGTCGTTGCCCTCCTGTCGTAGGTTCGCGCCATCTCCTGGTTCGCCGCCGCGCTCTCGTCCGAACCCAGCTCCCGGGCGAACTCCTCGGTGCTGAGCACCTCCACCCGGGCCAGATCCCACCGTGGCAAGCTGCAGGCCGCAGCGGCGTCACCGAGGCGTTCGAGCGCCGAGGTAAGGGCCTCGGCCACGCTCGGCGCGTCGATGCTGAGCTGGATGGCGTAGCGCTGCGGGTGGTAGAGCGCGGAGACGCTGGGATCGTCGAGGACATCGACGAGGCGTTCGACATCCTCCGCGGCGATCGTCGACCCGTTCCGCTCGTCGGTCACCTCGACGAGGACGATCCACTCCTGCACACAGGCCAAGCCAATCCCCTTCCACCGTTCCCCAACGCGTTCGACCAGTTAACCATCTATTGCGACAGCCTATGGTTCAAATGTCGAATGCGTTGGACCGCCGATCGAACGGGGGTCGGCTGGGGAACTACGCCGGCACGCTGATGTCGTCCAGGTAGATGGCCGTGCCGGCGGTGCCGGAGCTGTTCGAGAAGTCGATGCTCACCCGGGTGGTGCCCGAGGGGGCCGTGACGTTCGCGGTGGCCTGGGCCCACGTGGCCCCCACGGGCAGGGTCAGGACATCGACCCGGAGGTCGGCCCCGGAGGAGTCCCGCCAGTGCACCCGCATGGTGACCGACAGGCCCGAGCCAGAGGTCGTCATGCCCCAGAACCCGATGGTCCTGGCGCCGGGGCCGGCGGTAAAGCCCGGCCAGTTCTGCTGCTGGACGCCCCACCCGTGGGGGGCGGTGACATCGACCCGGAGGCTGCGGCTTCCCGTGTGGGCCTGTACGTTCGAGGAGGACACGTTGGCCGAGAACCAACTGGCCCACTGGCCGACCGAGCCTTCGGCGCCAGCGCTGTTGGCGTCGAGGGCGTTGGGGGAGGCAGGAACCGTCGTGGTCGTGGTCGTGGAGGGAGGCACGACGCCGGCCACGCTGATGTCGTCGAGGTAGATGGCCGTTCCGGCCACACCGGAGCTGTTGGAGACATCCAGGCTCACCCGGGTGGTGCCGGCGGGAGGCGTGACATTGGCCGTGGCCTGGGCCCACGTGGCCCCCAGGGGCAGGGTCAGGACATCGACACGGAGGTCAGCCCCGGAGGAGTCCCGCCAGTGCACCCGCATGGTGACCGACAGGCCCGAGCCTGAGGTCGTCATGCCCCAGAAGCCGATGGTCTTCGCCTCGGTGCCGGTGGTGAAGCCCGGCCAGTTCTGCTGCTGGACGCCCCACCCGTAGGGGGCGGTGACATCGACCCGGAGGCTGCGGCCCCCGGTGTGGGCCTGCACGTTCGACGAGGACACGTTGGCCGAGAACCACGGTATCCACTGGCCGGCCGAACCCTCGGCGCTGGCCGTGTTGGCGTCCAAGGCGTTGGTGGAGGCCGGGACGACGGTGGTCGTGGTGGTCGGCATCGTGGTGGTCGGCATCGTGGTGGTGGGCATCGCCGTGGTGGCGGTGGAGGTGGGCATCGTGGTGGTGGTGGTGGTAGGAGGCGCAGTCGTGGTCGTCGGGGGCACAGTCGTCGTGGGGGCCCCTGTGGTGGTCGTCGGGGGCACTGTGGTGGTCGTCGGGGGCACTGTGGTGGTCGTCGGGGGCACTGTGGTGGTCGTCGGGGGCACGGTGGTGGCCGTGGGGGCGCTGCCGGCGCTGGAGGCGGTGATGTCGTCGATGTAGATCGCCGTGCCGGCCACGCCCGAGCTGTTGGAGAAGTCGATGCTTACCCTGGTGGTGCCGGGGGGGGCGGTGACATCGGCGGTCGCCTGGGCCCAGGTGGCGCTGAGGGCCAGGGTGACCACATCGGTGCTCAGGTTGGCCCCGGCGGAGTCCCGCCAGTTCGCCCGCATGGTCACCGAGAGGCCGGGGCCGGAGGCCGTCATGCCCCAGAAGCCGATTGTCTTGGCGCCGGCGGCGGTCGTGAAGCCCGGCCAGTTCTGCTGCTGGATGCCCCAGCCGTTGGGGGCGGTGACATCGACCCGGACGCTGCCGGCGCCGGAGTGGGCCTGGGCGGACGAGGCCGACACGTTGGCCGAGAACCACGGTATCCACTGGCCCGCCGAGCCTTCGCCGCCGGCGCTGGCGGCGTCGAGGGCGTTCGTGCCGGCGGGGACCGTTGTGGTCGTGACGGGAGCAGCCGCGTTTGTCACGCCGGAACCCGGGGCAAACGTGCTGCCGGTGTCCAGGCTGTACGCCGACTGCCACGCCGAGAAGGACTGCGGGCGGCTCTCGTACGGGGTGAAGAGCCAGTCGCCGACGTAGGTGTTGTTGGTGAACCGGTTGTTCTGGCCCGATGTGACGGCGTCCTGCACGCTGCGGGCCTGATAGGGCGACCATGTCGGATATGTCCCGAAGTTGGCGAGGATCGCCTGCTGGCCGCAGTAGTCGGTGGTACAGCCGACATTGATTCGCGAGAAGTGGAACTGGTTATCGTGGACGGACACGTTCTTTGTCTTCCACCGGCAATCGGATAGGTATGGGCTGTTTCCGATTGTTGCCGGGACGCAATTGTCCAGGTTGGCGGATCCGCCAAGTGTGCAAAAGCCAGTGCTCGTGTTGGCCGGCGATCCGCAGAACCGGTCTGCGTTCTCCCAGAGGGACACGCCGCCCCAGTTGTCCTCCAGGTAGTTCCCTGCGATCTCCAATGTGGAGTAGACGCCGCTGTAGACGCGGGCGTCGCCGCCGCTCTCGGAGATGTAGATGGCCCCCACTGGCATGTTCTGGCCCTGAGCGGCCCACACCCTGCCCTTGACGATCGCGTTCCGTTTGAGGGTGTTGTTGACGATCCGGGCGTTGTAGCTGATCTCGTAGAAGATGCCCTCGTCGTCGTTGTTCTCGATGTAGTTGCCCTCGATCCGGAACCCCACGTTGTTGGTGTCGGCCCACAGCCCCGGACCGTGGTTGTCGTGAACCCAGTTGTTGGTGATGACCGCGCCGGTGGTGTCCCAGAACTTCCCGGCGCCGGCGCAGCCGCACCCGGGGTTGGTGGCCTCGATGTCGCCGGTGTTGTTGCGGGCGATCTCGTTGCCGTCGAGGCGGATGTCGTGCCCGCCGCCCGGGGAGTAGGCGCTGAACCCGTACTGGACGTTGTCGGCCAGGCAGTTCCCGTGCACGTAGGTGTTCGTGCCGAGCATGACGGCGGCGCCGCCGTTCTCGACGATGGAGTTGAACTCGATGGTCCAGCCCACACCGCTGTTGTGGTTGACGACGGCCTCGTTGAGCGGCGAGTTGAAGCGCGTGATGGTCAGGAACCGGATGGACACGTTGCTGGCGGTGTCGGTGAAGGCGGACCGGTTGATCCCCTGCCCGTCGATGACGGCGCCGGGCGCCCCGATGTAGCTGTTCCCGCTCTTCGGGATGACCTGGGAGTAGATGTCGGTACCGAGGGTGTGGGTGCCGGGGGCGAGCCAGAAGGTGGTGCCGGCGGGAGCGCCCGATGTGGCCGTCTGGAGGTTCTGACCCGGGTCGATCCGCGTCGATCCGGTGGGCTGGACAGCGGGCCCGCTGAGCTGGGCGGTGTCCCCACAGATTCGTGCCGGCGGGGCGGTCGGGTACGCGG
>JANMRJ010000880.1:0-3296 GCA_031370985.1 Acidimicrobiales bacterium | reverse complement strand
CCGAGCAACACCGGCGTCAGCGCCTCGAACTGCCTCAAGGCGGCGTTCCAGTACTGGATCGACTCCGGGGCCACGATCTATGTCCCGATCATCTCGCCGGGCCCCGGTCCGTGCCCCTCGAACTGCTACCCGGGCACGACGTCCCAATATCCGCCGACCACCGTCGGGGTCGGGTCGAACCAGACCTACAACGTGATCGGCTGCGCGGGCTTCCAGATGACCGGCTGCGATGGCAGCACCGACGCCTCGAAGTGCAAGATCGACAACATCCAGGGCGTCTATCGGCAGGTGATCTTCAACGGCCCGACCGGCGCGGGCGACGGCGGCGGCTCGAACCTCACGGGCACGGCCATCCAGCTCGTGCGGTAGCCCTGCTGGGCCGAACGACCAACACCGCCCGCTCGCAGTCTGCCTCGGTAGCTGTCCGAATCGGCAAAACCGGCAGAGCGCGGATCTCCCCCCGCGCTCCAGTCCGGGTCCGGGGACCGAAAGGGCCGGCACCCTCGCGGGTGCCGGCCCTTCGTCATGTGGTCTGCCCGCAGAACGGGCTGGCGAGGTTCAGGCGGGACTCTGAACCGGCGACCCGGCAGGCCGAGCCGTGATCACGCGCGGCCGGCTCCAGATCAGTCGTCGCGGATCGCCGGCGAAGAGCGCCGCCGCAGCGGCCCCGAGGACTAGCCCGAATGCCGGGCCGATCGTTACTCCGTTCTGCGCTGCGATGTACTCGGCGAACGCGCCGGCGGTCCATCCCGTGTAGAACCAGAGCAAGGCGGCCGTCGTTCTCTTCATGCAAGCGATCGTGCGGGATCCCGCAAGATGCGTCCATGACGACTTCGTAGGGGGACGGTCCCTGGCGGGACGTCGACGCACCACCCGCAAGGCGCTCTGCAAGGTGGAGGCACGATAGTCCGTTCGTACTCCGCACCTGGGGGACCCATTGCACCGTTCCGTTGCCTGTCAGCGCCCGCCAAAACCGAATGTCCGTCGTGGCCATCACGATTCTGGACGAACCCGCGGCCAGAGCATGGTCGAATTCGCGCTGGTCCTGATTCCGATGATGGTCCTGCTGCTCGGCGCCATTCAGTTCGGCGTCATCTGGGCCGCACAGGTCGGGGTCACCAATGCGGTCCGTGACGCGGCTCGCGCGGCGTCGGGCGTTCAGCCGAAGGCCAATCTCGCCGGGACAGTCGACACGGCGACGGAGCAGAGCTACGCCAACTCGATCAACACCACGGTCCTGATTCCGGGACTCCAAAAGAACGTGCCGTTCTTCGCAGCGTCGTCCGTGACGTCCAAGACGATCTGCTACTCAACGATCACCGACGCTGCAAGTGCCTCCGCACTCCGGGCGACTGTCACCGTCACGTACGCACATGCGATCTTCATCCCACTCCTCTCGACGATCCTCGGCTCGTCGATCAATACGACAACGACGCTGTCCATCCCGGTCGGGCTCGATCTTCCCTACACCTTGCCGTTGCCCGTTGGCTCGAGTGCGGGGACAACGGGATGCTGAGGAGTAGAAAATCCAGGCCAAACCCGGGAACGCGTGGGAATCGAGGTCAGAGCCTCGTCGAATTCGCGCTCGTTGTACCGATCTTCTTGCTGATCGTGTTCGCAATCATCCAGTTCGGAATGATCATGGGCGCCCAGGACGGCCTGTCGAACGCCGTCCGGGAGGCGACGCGATACGCGTCTACCGTGCCCGTCTCGAACACCGCAGACGAAGGCTCGTGCGCGGGGGCCGGCACTCCGATCAACGCTACGTTCAGCCGGCTCACGACGATGTTGCAGCAGAAGATGCCGGGGTACGTCTCGGCCAACCTCGTGCCCTGCGGGACCAATCCAACCGACTCGAAGGTCTCGTACTGCGTCCGACGGAATCCAGACGCGACGTACTCGATCTGGGTCCAGGTGACCGCCGTGTACAAGCATCAGCTTTTCATTCCCGTGATCAGCGCGATCGTCGACGGCCTCGACGGAACCCCGGACAACCGGCTGCGTGCCACGGCGACGGAGCAGATGCGCGTCGAGACGTTCACATTGGCGAGCCCGACTCCTGGAGGCTTCCCCACATGCGCCCCGTAAGACTTGCGCCAGGCCGGGCTCCAGCAAGCGTCGAACAGGCGGCTGATCGCTCGAACGGCCAGATCCTCGTGCTGTTCGCCCTGGCGGTCGTGGTCCTCATCGGTTTTGCGGCCGTTGCGGTCGACCTGGGATCATTCCTCAAGGTTCGGCGCGACTACCAGAACTACGCAGATGCGGCTGCCCTTGCCGGGGCTCCTTTCCTGACCACGGCGACGCCGGATGTCGCGTCAGCCCGGCACGCCGCGTGGACGAGTCTCCAGGCCCAGCTAGGGGTCAACGTTAGCGGGTCTCCGTGGAACGCCAACACCCCGGCTGGCACGCCGACCACTGACACGACCGGCAAGTACAACATGTGGGTCAGCACACCACCGATCGGCGCAGGCGCGAAGTACCCGGGCGCCTACACAGGATCAGCCGACAAGGCGATCTTCGTCTGGGTCGAGGCCCAGAATCCGTCCTATCTCGCACGGATCTTCGGATTCAATGGTTCCCTCATCAGCGCTTGGGCGACGGCCGGAATCTTCCCGAACCGGTTCGCGGTCATCACGCTTCGACAGCCGGGTCAGGCCGGTCCGGCGCAGGAGGACATCCGCCTTGCCGGCAACAACGTCAACCTGAGAGTCATCGACGGCGACGTCGGCGGCAACTGGAACATGAAGCTGAACTCGAACAACAATCTGATCCTGCCGGGCGACAGCCAGGTCTACCTGCACGACTACCTGTCGTGCGGCTCGTCGTGCTGGGGCAACGTCCAGATCAACAACGGTAGCGGCACCTTGAAGACGGCCTTCCAGCTGCCGGGACCGATCCCGGACCCGAACTACCCGCTGCCGACGTCCGTGCTATCCGCCCCGACGGCCCCGACCGCTGCACTTCCGTACGGTTTCACTCCCGCCTTTCCGGGCGTGGACAAGAAGTCAGGCCCGGGCGTCGTGATGGTCGGCTCGGGTGGCGACAGCCCCGCGCAACAGAGCGTCTCGCCAGTCGGTCTCGTTCAGACGTGCGATACGGCGAAGGCCGTTCGGATCGGGCCGGGTTACTACTCGAACATCGCAGTCGACGGTAAATACTGCCTGATCCTCGATGCGGCCTATAAGCACAACTGCATCAGCGTCGGCGTTGGCGCCGGCTTCTGTGTCGACGCCCCGACGGCAGTCCCTAGCACCCAGATGCCCGGCATCTTCTACCTGGACGGGCCGATCTCGGTA
>JANMRJ010000862.1:0-3842 GCA_031370985.1 Acidimicrobiales bacterium | reverse complement strand
GCCGGCCGCCACCTGCGGATGGGCGAGCTGAAGCAGGAGCGCCCGCGGCCCGGCGCCGAGCAGGAGCATCGCCTCGCGGTTGAGCGCCCACGCCTCCGACGCGGGGCCATACAGCCCCGCGAGGTCTGGATCGATCGCCTGCTCGGTCGTGATCCGCGGATCCATCACCTGCGAAGGATCGGGCATGGGACGTTGGGGCGCCGAGTTCGACCCGGACCGGCTCGCGGACCTCGAGACCGCGATGTGGAAGGCCTACTACCGGCGCCAGCCGGCGCGGCTGTTCGGCCTGCTCATCGAGGGCCTCCGGGAGCAGGCCCATGCCTCGTGGCCGCGTGCCCTTGCCGCGGCATTCCTCCTGACCCGCGCTGCCGCCGGGTTCGCCCGCGCCACCGGTGACTACGAGCGGTTCGCGCCCGACATCGCCCGCGGGTATCGACTGCTCGGGTTGCCATCTGACGTCGACGCGGTCGAGGTCGGCCGGCGCGAGCTCCGCTGGTGGGTCGTTCGGCGCGAGATCGGACTGGCGGCGGGCGCCGCCGCGGGCGAGGCGATCACCAGGCTGTATGCGGCGATCTACGCGCTCCCCGAGGCGCGAGTGGCCGAGACGGGGCGCCTCCGCGGCGAAGCGGCCGAGGTTCGCGACCGTGGCGCGACCGAGGAGCCAGAGGACCCGCGAGCACGCGGACTCGCGTATTGGCCCGAGGTGGCTCGCCTCTTGCGCCGGTCCTACCGCGAGCTTTTCCGAGCCCTGTCTTTGCCCGATTGAGGCGCCCGCGAGCCGCCGGGTGCCGGGTTTTTCGGGTGTCGCGCGTCGTCGGCCCTCGTCGGCCGCCGTCGTCCCGCCCGTTGCCGGCGGTGCCGCCGGTGCCGCCGGTGGTGTGCGCCAGAGGTGCAACCGGACCGACCTCGGGCACGATCGCGGTCGGGTTGTGCGCCCCAGGTGCAACCGGACCGGCCTGGGGCGTCTCGCCGGTCGAACTGCACGCCCGAGGGACAACCGGACCGCCGGACCGACGCCGATCGGTCGAGTTGCACACCCCACGCACAACCGGGGCGGCCTGGGGCGTCTCGCCGGTCGGGTTGCACGCCCCACGCACGATCGGAGCGGCCTCAGGGGTTCAGTCGGTCGAGTTGCACGCCCCACGCACAGCGGGGAGCAGCGATCAGCCCTCGCCGGCCCGCCGGCCGACCACCCACCAGGCGACCGGGAACGTGATCGCGGCGAGGATCAGCTTGATCGCGTCGCCGAGGATGAACGGCGTCAGCCCGTTCTTGATCCCAGCCGCGAGGTCCATGTGGGCGACGACCATCAGCCAGGGCACGCCGACCAGGTAGATCACCACGTTGCCGATCACCATCGCACCCAGCGCGCCAACGATTCGCCGATCCCAGCCGAGCTCGGCCAGACGGCCGACGATGGAGCCCGCGACCAGAAAGCCGACGATATAGCCGCCGGTCGCGCCGGCGACCACCTGCACCCCGCCCTTGCCTTCGGCGAAGAACGGCAGCCCGACGAGCCCGATCAGGACATACAGCCCGATGCTCGCGAGCCCGCGCCGGAACCCGAGCGCGCCGCCGACGAGGAGGACGCCGAAGGTCTGGCCGGTGATCGGGACGGGCGAGCCGGGGACCGGGATCGAGACCTTGGCCGTCGCGAAGATCAGGATGGCCCCGATCGCGATCAGGGCAATGTGTCGGAGGCGGCTGCCCATCCGCTCGCCGACGCGGATCGGGACGAGGAAGTCGCCGATCGTCAGGCCGCGTTCCTCGACCGGGAGCCGGCTCAGCCGGGCGCTGGCGCTGATCATCGGGTGACGGCGTCCTCCGCTCGGCGGGTCGCTGCCCGTCGAGCCGCCTGGCCCGATCGCGTCCGCCGGGGCGAGTCTACCATCGCCCTCGGCCCGCCCAGGCTCATTCGTGTTGGACTGCGGCGACGATGGCGAGCCGGCTCGCAAGCCTGGCCGGATACCACGCGGCGGTCATCGATATCCCGATGCCCACCAGGACCGCGACCCCGATCGAGGCCCACGGCAGCTCGAGGATCAGCGGCCCACCGCCCGCGAACAGGACGAGGACCGCGCCGGCCACCAGACCGGTCGCGATGCCGAGGACCGAGCCGACGATCCCGAGGATCCCGGCCTCCACCACGACGGTTCGGCGGACCTGGCCGCGGGTCATCCCGGCAGCACGCAGCACGCCGAGCTCCCGGACCCGCTCGAGGACGCTCACGGTCAGCGTGTTGACGATTCCGAGGGCGGCCACGACGACGGCGATGAGCGCGAGCGCGTCGAACAGCCCGAAGACCTGGCTGAGCGCCGTGTCGACCGCGCCGGCGACGGTCTCGAGCGGGTTCGGCTCGAGGGCGGCCTGGCGGGCCGCTGCCTCGAGCTTCGGCCGTGCCGTGACGATCTGGCCCGGCTTGAAGCGGACCGCAAGCACGTCCGCGCCCTGGACACCGAAGACCGCGGTCGCATCGGGCCAACCGACCAGAATCGCCTCGCCAACGCTGCCCGGCAGGGTCCGCTCGGCGATCCCGGCGACCCGCAGATCGACGACCTTGCCCTCGCCGACCGCGAGGGTCAGGGTCGAGCCGACCGTCAACCCCGTCCGCACGGCGATGCTCCGGGGCAGCACGGCGACCCCGCCACCGTCGAGGCCGTTCAGGGCGGCCGTTCGGTCGCCGTCGATGAACCGGAGCCGGCCGTCGGCGAGGAGGTCGCCGCCGACGACGGCCGCGGCGTCCAGCCGGACCCCGCTGCGGGCGACCTCGAACACCGCGAATGGGCTGACCCGCTCGACGCCGTCGACCGCGGCAAGGTCGCTGATCACGCTCTCGTCGAGCGCGATCGGCCGGATCGAGGTGACGAGCTCGTCGCCCGGGATGACCTCGTCGAGCCACGCGGCCGCCGCGAGTCGCGACTGGTGGGCCACGCCGCCGACGGCCACGACCATCGCCAGGCCGATCGCCAGGGCACCGACGGTCAGGGTCGTCCGCGACCGGTCGCGAACGATCGCCGCGCGTGCCAGGCGCTCTTCGACCCGAAGCACGCCGCGGAACGGGAGACCGGCCAGTCGGCCGAGGACCCCGACCACGAACGGCGCGCTGAGCACCGCCGCGAACAGGATGAGATAGACGAGGCCGGACCGCGCGAGGCTGGCCAACCCGGCGTCGCGTGGCCAGACGAGGAGGCCGGCGACCCCGACCGCGACGAAGACACCGATGAGCCAGCCGAGCCTGGCTCGGCGCGCGGTCGCGGGGTCGAGTCGCTCACGCAGGGCCTCGACGGGCGGGATCGAGCCCGCTCGCCGGGCCGGCTCGATGGCGGCCGCGATCGTCACCCCGAGCCCGATCGCGACGACGGCCGCGATCGAGCCGAGGCTCGGGTCGACGCGCTGGAACGGGATCGACGCGATCGAGCGCAGGTCGGCGGCCATCAGCTCGGCGAGGACGAACCCGGCGACGAGCCCGAGCAGCGCGCCCAGGATCCCGAGGACGACCGCCTGGACCGCGACGAACGACACGAGCTGGCGGCGAGTGGCGCCGGCCGCCCGGAGCAGGCCGAGCTCACGGACCCGCTCGGTCACTGTCATCGACAGCGTGTTGAAGATCAGGAACGCGCCGACGAAGAGCGCGATCGCCGCGATCAGCGCGGTCGTCGAGCGGAAGTCGGCCGTCGAGCCGCGCAGCGACGCCGCGACGTCGGCCGGCGACGAGAGCACATACGGCTGACTGGTCAGGGCGATCCCGATCGCGGTCGCGACCTCGGCCGGTGTCGCACCCTCGCCGGCGACGATGTCGACGCGGCTGACGGTCGGGTCGGCGAACAGTCGGTGCATCGTCG
>JANMRJ010000815.1:0-2408 GCA_031370985.1 Acidimicrobiales bacterium | reverse complement strand
CGTACCCAGGGTCGCGAGGGGCACGCCGTAGGGGTCATAGCGATAGGCGTCACTGATGCTGCTCGCGCTCGGATCGAGCAAGGCTGCGACATCGCCCCGGACGTTGGGCACGAGCCAGGCGGCTCCGACGGTGAGCCGGTCGCCCATGGCGTCGATCGCGCTGTCGGTGCGGGCGCCGGCGCCCCGGTCGATCCGCCCGGTCGTCGATCCGGTCCCTAGGTAGCTGTACGTCTCGGTTGTCGTGCCGTCGCTCCAGGCCAGGCGTCCGTGCCGAGTCACCTCCGCCGCTTCGACCGCCGAACCTCCGCGGCACCCAGTCCATGAGCGCTTCGAGTTCCAGCCCGTAGGCGTTCGGCTCGTCGTCCTCCCCAAGACCCCGCTGAACCAGCTCGGCGGCAATCGACTGCTCGATCTCGAGGCGAGTCGCCTATGGTACGTCCCGGCGGTCCATCGCCGTGACGTAGATCTCGATGAAGTACAGCAGGCTCAGGACCGTCGGCGGAGAACGCGCTCGAACAGCTCCGCCTGACTGTCGCCGGCACCCACAGTGCGGTTCACCGCCCTCGGGCGCTCTCGGTCCACCTCAGGGTCAGTCTGCCGACATCGTCGAGCATCGCCCTTGAGCCGCGCCTGAGTCCGACCACCACGCCCGTCACCTCCATCGCCGATGGCGGTAGCCGACTGGATCATGGTGTGTAGTCCTCGAATTCCCACTTGCCGATACGGCCAATCTTCGCGGCCAATTGCAGCCATGTCTCACCATGGCTGGATTCGACTTCATTGGTCAGGAACTCCTGAATCCTCGGTGTGTCGAACGCCTCGACCACGAGATAGTGCCGCCCCACCAAGGGGCCGCCTTCACGCACCCGACGGTCGAGCCAGCGCGGGGTGCAGACGAAGACGTCGAAGGACTCTTCGCCAGGGCCGCCCAACGGCCCGGCGATGATCTGGATCAGGACGCCGGTGTCGCTCGGGTCGTCCGGCCGATACGTGACGAGGTCGACGTCCGGGCTCTGGAAGTAGCGAACCGCGGCCTTCATGGGACCGGGTCAGCGCTTCCGCGGTTTCAATCGGCGCAGGATTGCCGTGATCTCTGGCGTCAGCTCCGGGTCCGTCTGGAGCTCGACGAGGGCCGCCCGAGCCCGTGGATCTCGCGAACGCGACAACGCCCGCAGCAACAATATTCGACTCTGCCCGTTGCGCCGATCGCGGACGAGCGCGATCACCTCGCCGATCCGTTCCTTGGTCCGACCCATCACCGCGATCGCGGCGGCCATGCCCGCCTTCACCCCGCCGTCCGGCTCGTCGCGGTAGTAGCGCGTGTACAGATCCCAGGCGAACCGCGCCTCGGGCACCGCCAGGGCCCGGGCGATGCCCTCCCGGACCCGCCCTGGGTACGGGCGCGGAAGGTGCTCGAGCAAGACCGGCAGCGCCTTGGGATAGGGAATCGCAGTGTTCACGAGGTCCCACACCGACTCCATCTCATAGCCTGCCGCTCGCAGGTCGGCGAGCAATGGCGCCTCGGCTCTCAGCAGCTCGGCGACCATCTTCTGGTGCTCCTCGTCCTGCAGCCGGTTGCGCTCGACCATCGCATCGTAGCGGCCCTCGGCTTTGAGCTGGGCGTCGTGCTCGGCGAGCGTCATCGACCCTCTCCGCTTCGCCGTCATGGCGCTGGGATCTCCAGGATGTTGACCACGCCGCTGTCCCTCATCTCGAGCAGCTTCTTGGATAGTTCCGCTCCCGACCTGACCCACAGGTTGAACTTTAGTCCGTTCTGGCTTGCGAACGTCGCGTAGTCCGCAAGCTGCTTGGTCCAGCCCTGGTACGCCACGTTCTTGACCTCGGTCAGAACGCCGTTCGTGATCCCATCGGGGATCCGGTTTCGCAGGTTGACGAAGATCGGAATCTTGTCGCCGATGTTGGCCACCAGACGGACCGCGGCTTCGCCTGCCTGGCCTATGCGAACCATGGTTGCGCCGTTCGTCGCCAAGGTGGACGCGGCGATCTCCGACACTGTCGCCACTTCCGGAGCGGCCTCCTGGACCGCGGCCTGGACCGCTCCGGCGGCGGCGACCGTCGCGGCAATCCCCTCGCCGGCCGCGAGTGCTGCGCCACCGGCGGCGATCTCGGCACAGACGAGGATACAGGCCACTACCGCCAAACCCACCACCGCTACGCCGCCAACTAGCGCGACAACGGCAGTGTCACTACTCGGGGCCTTGGTCCAGGAGCGGCACATGACCCGGCACGTCGAGCCGGTCGGCGTAGCCGATCCGACGTGGATCCGATCGCTGGCATCTTCGCCGGCCGAGACGGTGCCCCGGTCGTGGCTGCGCTGGATGGCGGCCAGCTGGGCCTGGGCGGCATTGAGAGCGGCCCAGGCGTTCGCGGCGGTCTTGGCCAGGGCA
>JANMRJ010000782.1:0-1311 GCA_031370985.1 Acidimicrobiales bacterium | reverse complement strand
TCGGCGCCGGCGACGCGGCCGAGGTGATCGTCCGCTTCCCCGGCGTGGGGGAGAAGCGGCTGCTGCTGGCGTGGTCGCCCATCAAGAAGGCCTGACGGCCGAGCGAGAGTAGTGCAGTAGGACTACATGTAGCGCGGAACGTTGCTGGGGTCAGATCGCCTGGACGTGCACGTTCGGGTAGGGAGCGGCGAGACGTCCGACGTCGCTCTCGTCTCCGGTGATTATCACCCCGCCGCCGGCCTCCACTGCTGCGGCGACGGCGTGGGCGTCGGCGATGTTCGCGAACCCAGCCCGCGCGGCGGCGAGGACGCCGCCGACGAGCCGGGCAAACGCCCGGTCGGTGGTGCGAACTTGGATGCCGGCCTCCCGGCTCAGGCACGCATCCACCACTTGGTTGTGGCCGGGGCCACGGTAGAGCTCGGCGAGAATGACGGCGGGGGTGACGACCTCGCGCCGAAGGCGTCGCGCCGCCTCCAGTGCGGCGCGAACTTCGCGGAAGCGCGGGCCGCGCGTGCGGGCCAGGCTCGACAGTGCTTCGGCGTCAAGGACGAGAGCGAGGCTCACTGCAAGAGCCCTATGTATTTCTGGACCAGCGCCTCGTCCACCGGACCGCTCGTAGCGTCGAAGCGGTCGAGCATCTCGCCAAGGAGCCGGTGCCTGCGGCGGCGAGTGAGCTCGAGCCGAACCGCATCATTGACCTGTGAGGACAACGCCTCGCCGCCGGCCTCAAGTTCGGCGACGAGATCCTCGTCCAGGGACACCGACAACTTCCGCTTCGTAGTGGTCATACCGAAAGCCTACCTAAGTAGGAGCTTTCCGCACCGCGGAGCGAGGCGTCCGGCGCACTGAAGGTCGCGCCGTCCGCGTCGGTGGCCCGGTCGATGGCGTGGGCCAGCCCGCCAGCACGTCCTCGAGTCGGGCGAGGACGTCGGTGGTCGGTGAGACTCGTGCGTTCTCGTAGTCGGAGATCCGTGCCGCCGACGTGCCGGCGGCGGTGGCCAACTCTCGCATCGACAAGCCGGTGGACCGCCGCAGGACCCGGAGGTGGTCGGCATAGCGCCGGCGACCGGCGATGGTGTGCCGCTCACGTTCCCGCTGCAGGACGCGGTCCAGGATCCGGTCGACGCCGTAGTGGCTGTCGAGCCCCACGATCTGCTCGACGGCACGGGCTAGCGGGCCCCACGGGTCTTGGGCCAGAGCGGAGGCAATACGCCGCCAGTCCGACAGGTTGCCCCGGTCAATGAGGATCTCGATGGCTTGCGGAGGCCAGGTGGCGAGGGGGGCGGTCTCATCGAACTCAACGTTGCGGAA
>JANMRJ010000763.1:0-2461 GCA_031370985.1 Acidimicrobiales bacterium | reverse complement strand
CGATGGGGCGCCCAGGGCGAGCATGCCGGCGGCGGCGTCGTCGAGGCCGGCCAGCAGCTCCCGGGCTGCGTCTACGCCGTCGACCACGACCGTGTGGGCCAGCTCGGCCGCCGCCGCCACCCAGGCGTCCTCCCAACCCTTCTCCACCTCGACCAGCCCGGCCAGCGGGCCGAGCACGCCGGCGCCCCCGGCCAGGCGGTCGGCGACCGGCGACCCGAGGGCGTCGGCCAGGGCCATGGCCAGGGCCTCGGCCCTCGCCGCCCACACCCGCTCGGCGGCGGCCGCCTCCCGGGCCTCGGCGCGGGCTGCTTCCAGGCCGGCGACGGCGTGGGCACGCACCGCGTCGGCCGCCTCGGCCTCGGCGACCGCGGCCCGCTCCACCGCCGTCAACCCGTCGACCTCGGCCCGCCGGCCGGTGACCTGGTCCTCGAATCCAGCGGCCTGGGCCTCCAGCGCCGCCAGCCGCGCTTCGAGCCGGGTCACGTCAGCCCGGCCCCGCTCGGCGCCGGTGCGGACCGCCGCCAGCTCCCCACGCGCCTCGGCGGCCCGGTCGGGGCGGGGCTTGGGGACGGCCAGCGCCTGCAGCTCACGAGCCACGCCGGCCTCGGCTTCGGCCACGTCGGCCCGCAGTGGGACCAGCGGTTCGGCATCGGTCATCACCTCGACCAGCTCGGCGGCCAGCCGGGCCGCTTCGGACTCCAGCCCTGCGATCACACTGGCGTCGACGGCCACCGACCGCTCACGCCCGAGCGAACGCTGGCGCTCGGCCAGCACCGCGGCCAGGCCGCGGGCCCGCTCACGCAGGGCCTCAAGCCGGCCGACGGCCTCACTCACGCCGGAGCCGCCGGCGGATACCACCCACGCTTCGGCGGCGGCGACCGAGGAATCGAGGCCCCGGAGCTCGACCTTGATCGACGACTCGCTGCCGGCCAGGCTGATGCGGGCTTTCGCCGCCGCGTGCTGGCGGGCGGTGAGGGCAGCCAGCTCGCGGCCGGCCAGGAAGAGGCGCAACGAGCGCAGCTCAGCGGCGAGGGAGTCGTGGCGGCGGGCGGCGTCGGCCTGACGCTCGAGCGGCTTGAGCTGGCGCCCGACCTCCCGGTTCAGGTCGGCCAGGCGCACCAGGTTGGCCTCGGTGGCCTCCAGCCGGCGCTCGGCCTTCTCCTTGCGCCGGCGGTATTTCAGGATGCCCGCCGCCTCCTCGATGATCAGCCGGCGGTCCTCGGGCCGGGCGTCGAGGACGGCGTCAAGGTTTCCCTGCGACACGATGACGTGCTGCTGGCGGCCGACGCCGGTGTCGGACAGCAGCTCCTGCACGTCGAGCAGGCGGCAGGGGGCGCCGTTGATGGCGTACTCGCTATCACCCGTCCGGAACAGCGTGCGGGTGATGGTGACCTCGCTCAGCCCGATGGGGAGCAGGCCGGCGCTGTTGTCGATGGTGAGGGTGACCTCGGCCCGCCCCAGCGCCGAGCGCCGGCCGGTGCCGGCGAAGATCACGTCGTCCATGCGGGTGGAGTGCACCGAGCGGGGGCCCTGGGCGCCCAGCACCCACGCCACCGCATCGACGATGTTGGACTTCCCGCTGCCGTTGGGGCCGACGACCGCGGTCAGGCCCGGTTCCAATTCGAGCGTCGTCGGATCGGCGAAGGACTTGAACCCCTTGAGCGTCAGCGACCGGAGAAACATGTAATTACGAATCTACCGGTTGCGTGCCGGCGCGCGCGAACACCCTGGCCCGGCCACCCCGCGAGCCGCCGACGCGTCACTTCTGCGTCGCGGGTCGGAACCAGCTCCATCCGTCGCTTTGCAGTGGGCGAAATACTCGGCGCTCGAGGAACTCGACCAGCGCCGTGGATCCGGGTGCGGCGATCGGCGCGGCAATCTCGCCGAGGTAGTCGCGGAGGCCAACCCGGCGGTCACGAACTCGCTCCAATTCGTCCAGGAGCATGGAGAGCACGAGCCCGGACCGGAACCGAAGGTCAACGGCGAGCAAGGAGTAATAGAGGCACCGACCCTCCAACGCTGCACCCTCAGCATCCACATCACCTTCAAGAATGAGGTCGACGACAGATGCGATTCCGACCACGTCACCTGACCCCTGGCAAACCACCACGGATGTAATGTCGTCAACGTCCCGCCGGCGGGTGCGCTCGTAGAGATGCCGGGCCAGGAGATCCGCGGAGCTCAACGCTCAACCCAGCGTGTTCAGCTGACATCGGGCGAAAGACGCGCTATCGGCTCGGAACGTCGCTGGCGAGGATTCATGCCGAACGAGAGAGCACTTCTTCCATGGTCTCCCGACCAACATGTAAGCGAAGGGCGCCACCACGGGCGCGGGCCGGAATGTCCACAGGATCTCCAAGTGGGGGCAAACCTGCCGCCACTCGCTGAAGGTCCGCCCAACGTCGCGAACGGCCGCCGTCCCGGCCCGATCGTCGTTCATCCCGAACCTCGTGCCCGTCGT
>JANMRJ010000762.1:0-4019 GCA_031370985.1 Acidimicrobiales bacterium | reverse complement strand
AGCCCTGGCTCGGGGCGCAGGTGCTCAGCTACCCCAACCGGTCGCCGACCATCCTCGACGCCCTCGACCGGGCCGTGGCCCTCTTCGGCGACCGGTGCTATCTCGTCTCCGCCGAGGGCGACATCACCTACCGCGAGTTCGCCGAGCTGGTGGAGGGGGCGGCGGACCGCTTGGCCGCCGAGGGACTGGGCCGTGGTGACCGGCTGGCCGTGGCGGCCCGTAACAGCCTGGACCTGGCCGTCTCCCTCTGGGCCTGTGCCCGCCTCGGCGCCATCCTCGTCGGCCTCAACGTACGACTCGTGCCGGCGCAGTGGACGTACATGTTGGCCCACTCCGAGCCGGCCCTGGCCCTGGCCCAACCCGAGTTCCTGGACGGCTTGCGGGCGGCCGGCGCCGAGGCCGGGCTCGATGCCGAGCGGGTCCGGCCCATCGGTGACCACTTGACCGGGCGCCGGCGACCGTGGGCCTACACCCCCGCTGATCGGCCCAACGAGGCCGCGACCTATGCCGTCGTCTACACCAGCGGGACCACAGGCCGGCCCAAGGCCAGCCAGGTCGTCCACCGCTGCAGCATGCACAGCGGGATCAGCTACAGCCGATTGCTCCACCTCACCGGCGACGACCGCACTGCGGTGCTATTCCCGCTCTATTACATCAGCGCCATGCACGCCCACATGCTGCCGATGATGCTGGTCGGCGGCACCTGCGTGCTCGTCACGGCGGTCACCCCCGCGGAGTTCCTCGCCGTCCTGGGCGCGGAGCGCATCACGTGGATGTACGCGGTGCCGTCGTTCTGGCTGCTCCTGCTCCGCCTGGAAGGTTTCGCCTGGCCGGCCCTCCCGGAACTTGCAATCGGCGCCTTCGGCGGGTCGCCGTTTCCGCCGGCGGCGGTCGCCGAGCTCCGTCGCCGGCTGCCGCAGGTCCGCCTCCATGACATCTACGGGCTGTCCGAGACGCACTCGCCGGCCACCATGCTGCTCGACGGGGAGTTCCGGCGAAAGCCGGGCTCGGTGGGCCGCCCGCTCCCGTGCATGGAGGCCAAGGTGGTCGACGACGACGAGCGATTGCTGGGCCCCGGCGACGCGGGCGAGCTGCTGCTCCGCGGCTCACTGGTGACCACCGGGTACTACCGGGACGACGAGGCCACCGCGGTCGCGATCACTGCCGACGGCTGGCTCCGTACTGGCGACATCGCCCGTATCGACCCCGAGGGCTATGTCACCATCCTCGACCGCAAGAAGGACATGATCAACCGCGGCGGCCAGAAGATCTTCTCGGCTGAGCTGGAGCAGGTGCTCGTGGCCCACCCCGATATCGACGACGCCGCGGTGGTCGGCGTCCCCGACCCGGTGGCCTTCGAAGCGGTGGTGGCGTTCGTGGTGGCCCGGGAGGGATCGGCGCTCACTAGCCTGGATGTGCGGCAGTGGGTGGGTTCGCACATGGCAGACTTCGCCAGCCCCAGGAAGGTGCACCTGGTCACGGAGATACCGCGCAACGCCACTGGCAAGATCGACAAACCGGCCCTGCGCGAGCGGGCGACGAGCTGACGGGCCGGCACAGAACTCGGCGTCTGGCGTCCGTATCATTCAGGCGATGAACCCACGGGACCGCCGGGTGGTTGTCACGGGTGTGGGGACCGTGAACCCACTGGGCAACGACGTGGCCACCACCTGGGAGGCGATGATCGCCGGGGTCTCAGGCATCGGTCCGGTCACCCTGTTCGACGCCACCGGGTTCCCTGCCCGGATCGCCGGGGAGGTGAAGGGGTTCGAGCCGATCGCATTGTTCGGGACCCGCCAAGCTCGCCACCTCGACCGTTTCGCCCAGTTCGCACTGGCTGCCACCACCGAAGCGATGGAGATGGCCAAGCTGGACGTGACCGCCGATCCGTGGCGGGTCGGCGTCGTCTACGGCACCGCGCTGGGCGGGCTGCGGACCTTGGAGGACGGCGTTCGGACGCTGGTCGCCAAGGGCCCAGGGCGGGTCAGCCCCTACATGAGCCCGATGATGCTGGCGAACATGGCCGCGGGCGAAATTGCCATCGCCTGGGGTGCGCACGGGCCGAACAGCTGCACGGTCACGGCGTGTGCGGCGTCGGCCCATGCCATCGGTACCGGGTTCGACCTGATCAGACTCGGCCGAGCAGACGCCATGATCTGCGGTGGCGCCGAGGCCGCCGTCTCGGCGATCGGCCTGGCCGGTTTCGCGGCGACGACGGCTGTGTCCACCCGCAACGACGAGCCCGAGCGGGCCTCGCGCCCCTTCGACGCCGGCCGGGACGGCTTCGTGCCCAGCGAGGGCGCGGCCACCGTTGTGCTTGAGGAGCGGGACTCAGCGCGGCGCCGGGGCGCCGCTGTTCTGGCCGAGGTGGTCGGCTACGGGGCAACGTCGGATGCCCACCACATGACCGCCCCCCATCCGGAGGGCGCGGGGGCGATCCACTCCATGCGCATGGCGTTGGGTGACGCTGGGCTCGTGCCGGGAGACATCGACTACCTCAACGCCCACGGCACCTCCACCCCGCTCAACGACCGGATCGAGACGCTTGCCGTTCGCGAGGTCCTCGGGCGTGGCGTGCCCGTGTCCTCGACGAAGTCGATGACCGGTCATCTCCTCGGAGCGGCCGGCGCGCTTGAGGTCGTCGTCTGCGTGCAGGCCTTGCGGACGGGCGTGCTGCCGCCGACGATCAACTACGAGGTGCCGGATCCGGAGTGCGACCTCGACTACGTGCCCAACCATGCTCGCCGGGTGGCAGTCGAGGTGGTCATGACGAACAGCTTCGGCTTCGGCGGGCACAACGCCACCCTCATCCTCAGGCAGGGATGAAAGGGAGAGGCACCAGGTCGCCCGCTCAGGTGAACTCCCTTTGCTCGGCCGACCGGGCCGGCCGCAACCGCCTCCCCGTACCTCCCGCCGGTAGGATTGTCGAAGGAATGACAACCGTCGCCACCGAGGTCTTGCAGTGGGGGTGGGAACGGGCGCGGACCGGTCCGTGGCGGGGCGACGGGCAGATCGCCTACCTGGCGCCGCTGGCGCCGGCGGGGGCGCCGTCAGTCGACTTCCTGAAGCGCTGCATCGAGACGCTGTCGGCCCGTGGCTTCACCCAGGTGGTCACCAGCGCGCTGGCGCCGGCGGAGCAGGCCGGTTTCTTGGCCGTCGGGTTCGAGGAGTACGAGCGCCTCCACCTGCTCAGCCACAACCTCGCCGAGGTCGAGCGGCCGGCCAAGGACGCCGTACAACTACTCCGGCGGGGCCGCACCGCCGACTGGCCGGCTGTCCTGGCGGTCGACGCCTCAGCCTTCGCGCCGTTCTGGCGGCTCGACGCCAGTGGCCTGAACGAGGCGATTGACGCTACGCCCGTGACCCGCTTCCGGCTGGCGTCCGGCCGGCGGGGCATGAGCGGCCCGGGAGGCCGGTCCATTCATGCAGCAGGCGTCCTCGCCTACGCGGTCACCGGGCTCAGCGTCAACCAGGGCTACCTCCAGCGCCTCGCCGTCCACCCCGATGCTCGCCGGCAGGGCCTCGGCCGGACTCTCGGGCTCGACGGGCTCCGCTGGCTCCGCCGGCGTGGGGTCGCGGAGGCCGTCGTCAACACCCAACTCAGCAACGAGCCCGCCCTCGCCCTCTACCTCTCGCTCGGGTTCCGCCACGAGCCGATCCAGTTGTCTGTCCTGCGCCGGCGGCTGGTTTGACTGGCGGCTGGTTTGTCTGGCGGCTGGTTTGACTGGCGGGATGGGGTGAGGCGGGTCGGGGCAGTCCTACTCCTGATGCTCGCCCTCGCCGCCGCATTGGGGTCGACCGCGGTGGCCCAGCCGGCGCCGGCCCGCGGCCGGATGACCTTCGTCGGCCAGTCCCCGTGGGTGGCCACGGGTGGCGACTTCCTGCTGCGGGTCCACGTCGACCGCCCGACCGGTGCGTCGAACCTCGAGTTCGTCATGACGGTGTTCCCGGCGGTGGCTACCCGCTCCGAGTTCGCCGAAACGCTGGCCGGTCGAATGGGCGACTCGGCGCTCGTCGCC
>JANMRJ010000739.1:0-2333 GCA_031370985.1 Acidimicrobiales bacterium | reverse complement strand
CGCCCTGGGCGCCACGCCGGTCGTCACCACCGCCACCGACGCCGCCGGCGTGCCGGCGCTCGACCACCTCCCCGGCTGCGTCGCCGCCGGCGACGTGGCCGGCGTCACCGCGGCCATGCTCGACGGCCGCCGGCCCCTGGTCGAAACCGACGTGTCGTGGCCGCTCCCGGCGCTGGCGGCCGGCGCCGGCCCCGAACGCATCATCGTCACCGACCACGAGGTGCCACCCGTGGCCGGCACGGTCGCGCTGCATCCACCGTCGCTGGTGGCCGGCGTGGGTGCGTCGTCCAATGCCCCGGCCGATGCCGCCACCCCCGTGCTCGCCGCCGCCCTGGCCGGCGCCGGCCTGGCCCCGGCGTCTGTGGCCGAGGTGGCGACCATCGACCGGCGGGCGGGCGACGACGTGATCATCGCCCTGGGGCTCCCGGTGCGGGCCTTCACCGCCGAGGAACTGGCCGCGGTCGATGTCCCCACGCCGAGCGAGGTGGTGCGGGCCGCGGTCGGCACCGCCAGTGTGGCCGAGGCCGCCGCCCTCCTCGCCGCCGGCCCCGGCGCCGAGCTGGTGGTCACCAAGCAGGCCGGGACGCACGCCACCGTCGCCATCGCCCGCCGGCGAGGGCCGCGGGGCTATGTGTCGGTCGTGGGCCTCGGGCCCGGCCACGTCGCCCACCGCACGCCGGCCGCCGAGGCTGCGGTCCGCCGGGCCGAGGTCGTCATCGGGTACGGCCCCTACGTCGATGCCTGTGCCGATCTGCTCACCACCGCCCAGGAGGTCGTCCGCAGCCCGATCGGCGACGAGACGGTCCGGGCCAAACAGGCCGTGGCCGAGGCTGGCGCCGGCCGGCGGGTCGCCCTCGTCTGCTCCGGCGACGCCGGCGTCTACGCCATGGCCTCGCTGACCTTCGAGGTGGCCGGCGACGCCGGCGTGGAGGTGGAGGTCGTTCCGGGCGTCACCGCCGCCCTGGCCTCGGCCGCGCTCCTGGGGGCGCCGCTGGGCCATGATCACGTGGTGATCAGCCTGTCCGACTTGCTCACGCCCTGGCCGGCGATCGAGCTGCGCCTCCGGGCCGCGGCGATGGCCGATCTGGTCGTGGCGCTCTACAACCCCCGCAGCCGGGGCCGCACCTGGCAGTTCAACGCGGCCCGCACCATCCTCCTCGAGCACCGGTCGCCCGGCACCCCGGTCGGTGTCGTCACCGACGCCACCCGCCCCGGCCAGTCTGTGGAGCTGACCACCCTGGGCGAGGTCGATCCCGACAGTGTGGGCATGACCACCTGCGTGCTCGTGGGCTCGTCGTCGACCCGGGTGATCGGTGGGCGCATGGTCACGCCGCGGGGATACGGCGGATGACCGTCGTTCTCGACCTCCGCTGCACCGGCTGCGGGCTGTGCCTGGCCACCTGCCCGGAGCGGGCCCTGGTCGCCGCCCCCCGGCACCCCCTGGTGATCGACCAGCGGTGCACAACGTGCATGGCCTGCATCGAGGTTTGCCCGTCCGACGCGATCCGGGAGGCATCGTGACTGCCGTGCACCCGATCGAAGTGCACCCCATTGAGGTCGAGAGCTACCGGATCCTGGCCGAGCGGGTCGACCTGTCGGCGTTCGGGCCTCTGTCGGCGGCCGTGGTCGCCCGCGTGATCCACGCCAGCGCCGACCTGGACTACGCCACGACGATGGTGGTCGACGAGGCGGCGGCGGAGGCGGGGGTGGCGGCGCTGGCCGGTGGGGCGGCGGTCGTGGTCGACGTGGAGATGGTGCGCCACGGCATCACCGGCCCCGACGCCCGGTGCTTCCTGCCGGCGAGCGCCGCCGAGGGCACGCTCCTCGATCCGAGTGTGGGCGATTCGCGGGCTCATCCCGCACCGGATCGTCCACACTCGACCCGCTCAGCCGCCGGCATGGCCCTCGCCGCCGAGGCGCACCCCGTCGGCGCAGTCGTCGTGATCGGCTGCGCCCCGACCGCGCTGGAGGAGGTCGTCCGCCTCTATGAGGCCGGCCGCTTCTCGCCGGCGCTGGTGATCGGGCTCCCGGTGGGGTTCGTGGGGGCGGCGGAGTCGAAGGCCCGGCTGCGGGCCAGTGGGCTGCCGTCCATCAGCAACGTCGGCGAGAAGGGCGGCAGCGCCGTCGCCGCCGCCGCGCTCCATGCCCTACTCCGACTTGCAGACCGTGACTGACCAGCCGGCGCTACTCATCGTCGGCCACGGCAGCCGTTCCGCGGCCGGCGTGGCCGAGTACTGGGACCTGGCCAAGGTCGTCACCGACGCCGCGCCGGCGATCGACGTGGGCTGCGGCTTCATCGAGCTGGCCGCCCCCGACCTCGACACCGCCGTCGA
>JANMRJ010000680.1:0-19921 GCA_031370985.1 Acidimicrobiales bacterium | reverse complement strand
CGCATAGCATCGGCGAATGGGCGATGGCGGTTCTGCCTCTCATGGCGACACGGTCTGCGGTGCCGAGGTCAGTGGCGACACCGTCCTCGGCGCGGACATGGTGTGTGCCCAGGGGCCGGCGCTGGTGGTCGTCGCCGACGGCGTCGTCCTCGACCTCGCCGGTCACACCGTCTCTGGCGCGCCCGGCGGCGTGACCGAGGGCCCAGGGATCCTGCTGCGCAACGTCACCGGCTGCACCGTCCGCAACGGCACGGTCTCCGGTTTCGACGCCGGCGTGGTCATCCAAGGTGGCGCGGGAAACGTGGTCGAGGCCATGACGGTCGAGGACAACCTCGGCACGCCCGACGGCGATTTCGGCGACGGTATCGTTCTCAACGAATCGAGCGAGAACACCGTCCGGGGCAACGTGGTGCGCCGCAACGGCCCGTTCAGCGGCATCTCGCTGGGGCCGCGGGCGACGGCCAACGAGATCATCGACAACGTGGTGACCGACAACAACATGGCGCACGTGCCGTTCCCCGACGCCGGCCGCCAGACCATGGGCATCCGGGTCGAGGGGCCGGCGGCCAGCCACAACCGGATCGTCGGCAACACCGTCACCGGCAGCGGGTGCGACGGCATCGTCGTGCTGGCCACCTGTGACAACCCCGGTGACGAGCCGCCCTGCGCCGGCACCCCGCCCAACGAGCACAACGAGATCGCCGGAAACACGTCGAGCAAGAACGGCACGAGCGGCCGGGGCTGCGGCGTGCGACTGTTCAGCATGCCGCTGCCCGTGCCGCCAGCGCACAATGTGGTCCGCGACAACGTGGCCGACAACAACACCTCCTACGGCATCGCCCTCGACGGCCTGCCGCTGCGGTCCGCGGGTAACCGAGCGGTCGGCAACCGGGCTCACGGCAACGGCGAGTTCGACGGCTCCGACGGCACCCTCATGCCGCCGTGCAGCCGCAACGCCTGGGAGGACAACGACTTCGGCACGGTGAACCAGCCCTGCGTGGCGAGGCGCAGCGACAACGACTGACGACGAGAGGAACCACAGATGGCGATCTTCAAGCAGAACGAACACACCGTGGTGGTCGAGGCCCCCCTTCTGAACGACGGGCAACCCTCGATCGGCCCCGGTACGTCCGGCGAGGCTGTGCGGCAGGCCCAGCGCGCCCTGCGCCGCACGCCCAACCCGGCGGTCGTCGTTGACGGCACGTTCGGTCCGGCCACCGAGGCCGCAGTCCGGGCGTTCCAGGAGGCGGCGGGCCTGGTCGTCGACGGCATCGTCGGGCCGGCGACGTGGCACGCCCTGCCGAGCGGCGGCCCGATGCCGGCGCTCCAGCAGGGTGCCACCGGGCTGGTCGTCGCCCGTCTCCAGAACGTGCTGACCAACGGCGCCCCGGGCCAGTGGGATGTCGGCCCCGGCCCGATCGACGAGGACTTCGGGCCCAAGACCAAGAAGGCGGTAAAGGCGTTCCAGGCGTGGGCCGGCGTGAGGGCCGACGGGATCGTCGGCGACCGCACGTGGGCCGCGTCGCTCCACGCCCTGAACGCCACGCTGGAGACCACCGTCGGTTTGGAGTTTGCCGGCGCCTGACCGCCGGCCAGACCTCAGACGCTGACCGACTTGCCCGTCTCCTCCTCGAGGATGTGGGCCAGCTCGGCCTGCACGGAGCTCTCGCCCTCGATGTGGATCTCGGGCAGGATGCGCCCGAGCCACGCCGGCATCCACCAGTTCATGTCGCCGAGCAGCTCCATGGTGGCGGGCACCAGGATCATGCGGACGATGGTGGCGTCCACCAGGACCGCGGCGGTCAGGCCGAGGCCGATCTGCTTGATGAAGACGTTCGGGTCGAAGATGAACACCCCGAAGACGAAGATCATGATGGCCGCCGCCGCGGTGATGACCCGAGCCGTGGCCGCCAGCCCGTCGGCGACGGCCACGCCGTTGTCCCGTGTGCGCAGGTATTCCTCCCGGATGCGACTGAGCAGGAAGACCTCGTAGTCCATCGAGAGGCCAAAAAGAATGGCGAACATGATCATCGGCACGAATGCCGGGATCGGCGTCTCGGGGATGTTCAGCAGATCGCCCAGCCACGAGCCCTGCACGGCGTAGGACATGACGCCGTAGGCGGCGGCGATCGACAGCAGGTTCATGACGCCGGCCTTGAGCGCGACAAGGGGCGAGCGGAACACCGTCGTCAGGAGCAGGAAGGACAGGAACACCACTGAGCCGATGAAGATGGGGAGCCGCTTGGTGATGTAGTCGCTCTGATCGATCGAGATGGCGGTGAAACCGCCGACGAGGACCTTGGCATTTGTCGTGCCGACCACCGGCGGGATCACCTTGTCGCGGAGGCGGTGGACCAGCGCCCCCGTCGCCTTGGCCTGCGGCTTGTCGTTCGGGAAGACCGCGATGATGGCGGTGTCGCCGGCCGGGTTCATCGCCGCCGGGGCGACGAACTTGACGCCCTCGGCCGCGCTGATGGCGGTCGTGAGCTGGGTCACGACCCCGCTCGGGCTGGAGATGCCCCGCAGGTCGACCACCATCAACAGCGGGCCGTTGAAGCCGGCGCCGAACCCGGTGGTGAGCAGGTCATAGGCCTTCCTCGATGTCTCCTCCTTGGGGTTGTTGCCCTCGTCGGGGAAGCCGAAGCGCAGCGACAGCACGGGCAGGGTGATGATCAGCAGCACGATCGCACCGCCGGCGAAGGCGGTCCAGGGCCGGTGCTGGATCACCCGGCTCCAGCGGTACCAGAACGCCTGCTGGCCCTGGTGCGACGCCCGGCCGGTGAACGGCACCTTCAGCCGGTCGATGTTCTTGCCGGCGAACCCGAGGATGGCAGGGAGCAGGGTCAGAGACGCAGCCAGCATGGAGAGCACGGCGAGCACCGCGGAACCGGCCACGCCATTGAGGTAGCTAAGGCCCATGGTCAGCATGCCGAGCAGTGAGATGACCACGGTGCCACCGGCGAACAGGACGGCGCGACCCGCCGTCCCCATGGCGGTGATGTTGGCCTGGCGGGGGGACAGGCCGGCGGCCAGCGACTGCCGGTACCGGGTGATGATGAACAGGGCGTAGTCGATCCCCACGCCGAGGCCGATCATGCCGGCGACGGTGGCCGCCCATTCAGGCGTCTCGACCAGGTGCGACGCCATGCCGCCGAGGGTGGCGCCGATGCCCAGGCCAAACAGCGCGGTGACGATCGGGAGCCCCATGGCCAGCGCGGATCCGAAGGCGAGCAGGAGCACGAAGGCGGCAAAGACGAGGCCGATGGCTTCTGAGCCCAGTGCCTGGGCGGCGACAAAGGTGCTGACCTCCACGTCGAGACCGTCACGTTGTCCGGGCCCGATGGCGTCGAGGAAATGCTTCGGGAACTTGGGGTCGGTATTGACTAACTGGTCGAACGGCCGGTCGAACTGGACCTCGGCGTAGGCGACCCGGCGGTCCTGGGAGAGCTGCGTCGCCCCCGCGGGGTCGAACGGGCTGACCACCCCGGTCACGTGCGGCTGGGCCTTGGCGGTGGCGACGACGGCGGCGACCGTCGTCCTCGCCGCCGGCGCGTTGAGGTCGCCGGCGAAGACGATCTTGACCGAGTCACCCTGCCGGGCCGGGAACCGCTCCCCGAGCAGGCCGTAGGCCTTTGTCGACTCCGCCCCGGGCGTCTGGTAGTTGGCCCGGTTCTCGGCCGGCAGCGCCCCCCCGGCGGCCATGACGGCGACGAACACGAGCACCCACGCGAGGAGGACGTACCGGCGCTTGCGGTAGCAGAAGTCAGCAAGTCGGACCACAGGAGGCCTCCGAAGTCAGTGGGGAACTAGCAACCTATGCAAGTCCAGATAGTGGTACTTGTCAACTATATTTCGAGTCAACTATCATGAATAGATGGTGACGACAGGGAGCTCGTGGATGGTCCGGGCCAGCGAGTCGAACGACGCCGACGCCGACCCCAGCCTGGAGACGATCGTCGGGCTGCTCTTCCTGCTCACTGCCGACCTGCGCCAGCGCTTCACCGACCGGGCCGCACAGTTCGACCTCTCCTTCGCCCAGGCCATGGCCCTCAAGGAGCTCGACGAGCCCCTGCCCATGGGTGACCTGGCCGACCGGCTGTGCTGCGACGCATCGAACGTCACCGGCATCGTCGACCGCCTCGAGGCCCGCTCGTTGGTGGAACGCCGGACCGTGGCCGGCGACCGGCGGGTCAAGCACATCGTGCTCACCGAGGGGGGCCGTACCCTCCGCGAGCAGCACCGCGCCGGCCTCAACGCCGACCTCCCGCTGCTGCAGGACCTGACGGCGGAGGATCGCCGGCAGCTGGCGGCCTTGCTGCGGCGCAGTGTGGGTGAGGAGCAGCGTGGGTGATGGGCAGTGTGGGTGAGGGGCGCACGCCGGTCTGACGGCCGGCGCCGGCGGAACTCATCGGCCGGCGTCTCGGTGGAGGAATTTTGGCCTGTGGGTAGCCTGCCGGCGGCGGTGGAAAGGGCTGTGGCGAACGTGTGGATGGTCGCATCGTCGCTGGTCAGCGGCCATCCCAGACCTGTGGACGCCACCTGTGAGGCCCCTCGGCCTGGGTCGGTGCTGTCAAGGATGGGCGAGGGATCGATCGAGCGCCTGCCGTCTGTTCGCGAACAGTTGAGTGACTACCTCACGCCCCGCCTCGGGTCCAGCTTGACGAGGTTCACGAGGGCCGAGGAGTCCGGGTACAGGTTCACCGTTCGCCTGAGCGCATCTCGGCCAGGACCGCAGATGCGTCAACGCCGTAGTTGCCGGGCGCCTCATCGGCCACGTCGGCGCCGTCCTCGGCGGGCGTGACCCGGCCACTGGCGCGGGCGATGAAGAGGTGGCGGGAGACGTGAAGCAGGGCGTCGGGCCGGCGCATGATCCCCTCGGGGGCCTCCCGATCGATGAGGGCGTCGATGACGGCCAGGTCGGTGGCGTCGGCGTAGGGCTCGTAGTGCCGGCGCACCCGCTCGAGGGTCGCGTGCGCGACCTCCCGCGAGCGAGCGTCAAGCGGCGGGTCGAGCCGGACCTCGACGACCCGGTCGATCACGAGATCGAACCCGGCCGCAGCAAGCATCGCGGGGTAGTCCGCCGAAACGGCGGCCCCAGGCAGCTCGGCTCGCATACCGGCCATCCACGCCACGCCGGCGGCGTCGAGCCTGGCCCGGAGCCCGGGGTGTTCGACTTCGACGGCGTCGGGGAGGACCTTTCGCGGGTCGCCGAACTCGACCAGCGCCAGCAGGCCGCCTGTTCCCAGGTGCGACCGGAGGCTCCGGAGCGTGGCCGCCTCGTCGCCCACGTGATGGAGCACCATCGACGCCCAGATGAGATCGGCCGGGCCGAGGTCGTCGAGGCCGTGGGGCATCTCGACCAGCCGGGTTTCGACGCGGCCGGCGACACCCAGCCGCTCGGCCCGTACCACGGCGGCGGCGAGCATCTCGGCTGAGCCGTCGGCAGCGACGAGGGTGGCGCTGGGGAACTGCTCGGCCAGTGCGCACGTCGCCACGCCGGGACCGCTCCCGACATCAATGATGCGGCGGACATCGAGGCCGTCCTGCGTGGCGAGGTCAGCCAGCGCGGATGTCGCCCCGTCGAGGAACGAGATGAGCGCCTCGGCCTCGTGCTCCGCGGATGTGACCAGCGCCGCCCAGTCGAAGTCGTGGGCCGGGTTGCTGTGGCCGTGTGCGTGCGTGTCCATGCCGGCGATCGTAGATCTGTCACTCGTTAGACGCATAGTGTCTTGCCAATGACGCAAGAAGACCCCATCGAGAGCACCGCCCGCCGCCGGCTCCGAAGCCTGCGCCTGGCGAGGGGATGGTCGCTCGACGAGCTGGCCCGCCGGTCCTTCATCGGCGCGTCCACTATCAGCCGCATCGAGACCGGCCACCGCCGGGTGGCCCTCGACCAGCTCGTGAGCCTGGCCCGCGCCCTGGAGACGACGGTCGATGCTCTCCTGGCCGGCGATGAAGCCGACGATGTCGTGATCCACCCCACCCGCAACGTCGTCGGGGGCGCCACCCTCTGGATGCTCACCCGTGGTGACGACGCCTCCGGACGGGTTGTCGCCAAGATGCGGCTACCCCAGCTGAAACGGGAGCCTGAGCCGCGTGTCCACCCCGGCCGTGACTGGTTCTACGTGCTCGACGGCACCGCCCACCTGTGCCTCGGCGAGCGCCACCTGTTCGTTGAGACCGGTCAGGCTGCCGAGTTCGACACCATGACCCCCCATTGGCTCCTCGGCCAGGGCGGGCCAGTCGACGTACTGACGATCTTCGACCGCCACGGAGAGCGGGCTCATCTCCACCCGACGTGACCGGTGGGCGACGCCAGGAACTCACCTCGGATTCAGAGGGCGCCGACCCACAGATGATGGCCGTCAAGCACGGCGATGCTGTTCCATCCTGCGCCAGAAAGCAGCCGTTGGCATCGGACGTTGTCGGGGTGAACCAGGCCGGCAACGTGATCACCGTCACGATCGACGTTGCGCAGATGAGCGATCGTCATTTCGAGAACCTCACGACCCTCGCCGCGGTGCTGATGGTCGCGACCGACAGCGAGGGCCTCTAGCCAGATTCCCTCGATATCGACTCTCACGATGTCCTGCCATGCGAGCACGGCCGCCGTGTTGCCAGCGTCGTCCTGAATGGCGGCGAGCAGGCGTCGAGCAGGGCGGCTTTGCGACGGCGAGCACCCGTCGTTGGAAGGTCGCACGAGGGGCGTCGTTCGCCCAGTTGATAGCATCGGTACGAATCCACTGCTCAACGTCGTTCTCGAATGCCAGTCCCGTCGAGCCAGGGTGATCGGCAATGTCGGGTTCAAGCAATCGGCCGGCCGGACCAGGAGCCGACGCCAGCGGGCTCAGCGGCCGCCGTACGAGGTCGTGACTGCCTTGTCGACCGTCGGCGTCGGTGATGCGGGTGCGGTCGGGCCGAACAGGTCCCCGGTCCAGGGCGCGCTGAACACGCCTGGCGCCGTCGTGATCGTTGCGGGTGCTCGAGCTCGCTAGAGGCCCATCAGGGCGAGAGCCCTGGTGTGGTCCCATGCCGCCCAGCGCAGGCCGCGGGCAACGCTGGTGAATCCCGCGAAGCGCAGGAGCGAGATCGCAAGGTTGCGCAGGCTCGCCATCGCCTGGGGCGCACCGCCGACGCGCACGGTGGAGCGGTCCTCGTCATAGACCCGGTCGCGCACCCAGTGGCTGCGGTTCTCGATCCCCCAGTGGCCGCGGATGTAGGTCGCGAGCTGCTCGGCCCCGGCCTGCGCTGGGGTCAGGCTCGTCACGTAGTAGAAGGTCTCCAACGAGGCCATGCGGTCGGCGAGGTCCCCCCGCTCGCGCTCGACGGCGATGACCTGGGCCGCGGAAGGGAACTTCAGCTTCTTGGCCAGCTTGGGCGGGACGGTCGCGACCCGGACGTAACGGTGCTCGGTGCGCCCGTGGCCGCGTTCGTGGCTCTCGTAGGTGACCGGCGCGTCGGCGAGCAGGCGCTCCGCCGCGGCACGCAGCCGCGGTTGGTTGTCCTTCAGCCCGAGAACGTAGTGGGCACCCTTCTTCTCCACCAGGAACTTCGCGTGGGCGCGTTGCGCGTGCAACGGGTCCGCGGTGACAACGTAGCCGAGGTGGCGGCCGGGTTTCGGGCGTGCTGCGTGGCCCTCAGGGCCTCCTCAGGGCCCAGGAAATGGTGCCTTGTTGTCCCAGAACCCAAGCCGCCGCATCTCGGCGTGTAACTCGTTGGCTCGACTCGCCGAGATGATCCCGGCGTCTCCTGCGCGCTTGAGGAGTCTGCGCACCCGTTCATACGGATGGCCAGGAGCGAGAGCCTTGAGTGCTCGTAGCGCATCGCCATCGTCAGTTGCCAACACGAGCTGCCGTTTCATCGCTACAGCGATGCACGCGGCTTCGCCAGGGTCAAGGGGGAACACCAGCCCGAATGCCCTGCAGCCGCTGGGGCTCGTGAGCTGACCGAGGATCCCGAGTTCGGCTGCCGAGAGGTCGCAGATGTGAATTTTCCCTGCGGCGTGGAGGTCGGCAATGCGTCCTAGTCGTTCGGCGTTGGTAGCTGCGATCCGGCGGCCCTCCTTCTCCCGTGCCCCGTCGTTGGCGACTCGTAGCTGATAGGCAACACTGCGCGTGATCTCGCTTCGGGCGGTCTCAGGCACCTCGCCCTCGTCCGGGTCGAAGACGATCCTCGGGACACCAAGTGGGGTGCCGAGGAGCCGAAGCAGGAGGTCGGATTCGCCGATGAGCAGAAAGTACCGCAGGACGACGGTGTCGACAACGCTTCTAGGCGACTCCGAGGACACCGCTGGCTTCGAACTCGTGGAGCTCTGTGAGCTCCTCGCTCGGCTGGGTCGACGTGGCCATATCGCTGGTGACGAGATCGGCGATCTCGTCGAGCGACAATCGTGTCAATGCGGCGGCGGACGGCACCGAGAGCACGCCCCGCCGCACGGCCAGTCGCAATAGTCGTCGGAACCGCTGCGGGAAGCGTTCCAGCCGCCACATGTGGGGCTGGGGGCTGTACTCCTCCTCGCCAATGTCATAGCCGAGTGAGCGGGCGAGGATCACCGGCCGGAGGCCCGTGAAGCTGTCGAAACGGATTTTGGTGAGGAACTTCGCCTGCCGAAGGCGAACTAGTGCGGTGATATAGGAGACGCCGAAAAATCGTTGGAGGTGGATCACCTCCGTGGGATCCTCGATCCGTGGACCGAAGCCTTGTTCCTCCATGATTCGGCGCATGCCTTCCGTGGGCATGAGGAACTCCCCGGCGAAGGCGTCGGCGAAGCGTTCTCGGGGAGGCTTGGCCGACGTGGAGACCAAATAAGCATTGTCCCGGCTGTGGAAGAGCGCGTGCGCAAGTTCGTGGGCAAGGGTGAACCGCCGCCGGCCGGGCGTCATCTCCAGGTTCACCACGATGGCGAAGCCGATCTCAGGGTGGTGCAGGAACGCTCCGGACACCGTCCTGGTCAGGTCGGCCCCAAGCTCGGCACGGTAGACGGTGATTCCGACCAGCTCGCAGACAGCGTCCATGTCTCCGATCGGCCCGAGCCCGAGCCGCAGGTAGGATCGGACCTCCTCAGCCTTGCGGCGGGCGTCGTCCCCACTCTCGAAGCCAGCCCTGCTGACAAAGGGACTCTGGTGCATGCCCTGGACGGTGAACTTGGCCTCACGGGCCAGGGTCGCGAACATCTCGAGGAAGGCCACGAAGTCCCCGAGGCCGCCCAGCGCATCAGCGGGCACGTCTTGGTCGGCACCGCGTAGGAGCATGGCGGCAACGTCGGGGGCCGCCGCCGGCTCCTCGAGTCCCAGCAGGACGCCGATCGGAGTTCGCAGCAGTTGGCTCAGCGACGCAAGCTGGCGGTCGTTCGGGGTGCGCTTGCCCGCTTCCCAGTAGCTGACCATGGCTCGGCTCACCCCGAGTGCGTTGGCCAGGTCATTCTGGCTGAGACCGCTGGCGGAGCGCGCGCGAACCAACTGCACAGCTAGGGCCACGAGCGCTCCTTCGTTTGCGATGTGTGCCGGCGTGTTGCTCATTTCAACATACAACCTAGACATACGCAACATCTGTCGCGGTCTCGATGGTAGGGTGTGGCGTGATCTAGGGAAGTACCGTAGATCACGCAACAAGGAGGCCACCGCCGATGCGTACGACAGCCGATGCGCAGCAAGAGAAGCGCCGCCCCCCGCACGCCGTCACTTTTACCGTCGATGACGAGACGGTGACGACGGATGACCGGGCTCTGAGGGCGGGTCGCTCTCCGGCGTGCTGCGCACTCTTCAGCCTGCGCTCAACCTTGGCCCCCCAGGTCACATGCCGTTACGCCGTCACGGTGCAACGGCGTCGGCGCTCGTCCAGGCCGGAGAGGCCATCGCTGCGCTCGGTACGCCCGGAGTCGTCGTATTGGTCGACGACTTTGGCGAGGATCTCGACGCGATCAGTGCCCGCCATCTCGCTTCGGTGTTTGTGAACGCGTTGGGTCCGCGTTGGGTACGTCTGGATCTCCACCGGACGCTCCTCCGCGGTCGAGGCATTCCACCTGAGGACATCATCCGCCTACACCTCAAGGGGGGCGTCCGCCACGCCGCGCAGATCGAGCGTCTCACGACAAAGGCAGAGCGAGTTGCTGCCCGGCATCTCAGCTTGCAACTCCTCCCCGCTGCATCTGCGGCGGTCCTCGCGATTGTAGAAGGCCCCCACGATCGAGCGGCCTTGAAGCGCTTGCCGTCCGCAGGCTGCGACGAGCGAAGAAGGCGCTGCCGGCCGCATACGGGGTCACGATTATCGACGCGGGCGTCGTGGACGGGTCCGGCGGTGTGGCGCGGTAGGCGCCGACCCGTCGCTTGGTGGCGATCACGGTCAATCGGGCGGTCACCTTCTCCACGTTCGGGTAGTGAGCCGCCGCCCAGGCCCCGGGTGAGGGAGCCGAGGTCCTCGGTGGCCCGTTGGAGACTCCGTAGGGTTGGCAGAGTGCCGCCGGCTCACCTCCTCGAACCCAGCTCTCTACACATAGGAGCTTCAGAATCGTCGCTTCAGGGTCACGCCAGCTTCAGGAGCGCCCCGTCCTCGTGGTTGGGGTTGGCGGTGACGCCCTCACCGTGCGGGCCGTGGCCGCCCCAGATGACGACTCGGTCGCCGGCCATCACCATGCCCTGGCCCTGGCGGGGCAGGAGTGGACTACCGGAGAGCGCCGTCCACGTGTCCGACTTGGGGTCGTATGTCGCCCCGTCCTTCAGCTCGGTGGTGTTGAACCCGCCCCACACGACCATCTGGTCGCCGGCCCACACCGCCCGGTGGGCGCCCCGGCCGGCGAGCGGGCCCGGTGACATGAGCGTCCAGGTGTCGCCGACCATGTCGTAGGCGGCGCCGTCGGAGTGGCTGCACGGGTTGCAGGTCGCGTTGCGGCTGAACCCGCCCCAGACCAGCATCTTCTCGCCGGTCCACACGCTGCTGAAGTTGTCGCGGCCGCCGCCTTCCTTGGTCTCGGGGAACCTGGCCATTGGCGTCCATGCGTTGTTGGCCACGCTGTAGACGGCGCCGTCGGAGAAGTACTTCCCGTCCTGCCCCGTGCCCGACGAGCCACCCCACACGAGCATCCGGTGGGTGCTGGCTACGGTGCGGAACCCAACACGGGGCTCGAGCGGCGCTGGCGGCAGCATCGTCCAGGCGTCGGTCTCGGGGTCATACGACGCGCCATCGACAACGGCCTTGCCGCCCTCGATCGTCCCGCCCCAGATCACCATCCGGTTCTGGAAGTACACCGCGCTGTGGCCGTTGCGCCCGGCCAGCGGCGCCGGCGCGATCGGGGCCCAGCGGTCGGTGGCCGGGTCGTAGGCCGCGCCGTCGTTGAGGACGCAGCTCGGCTTGCAGTCCGCCCCCCGGGCCAGCCCACCGAAGATGACCATCTTCGAGCCGGTCCACACCGCGGTGTGGTCCCGGCGGGCGACGATCGGCGCGGCGGCCAGCTTCTTCCACTCCGACGTGGCCGTGTCGAAGCTGGCGCCGTCGTTGAGCGTGTTGGCGCCGCTCCCGCCCCAGACGATAGCGGCACGGCCGGTCGAGACGGTGGAGAAGGCGGTTCGCGCTTCCACGCCGGCGGCGGGCAGCGCCGTCCACCCGGCGGACTCACCGCTGACATCGCTCCCGCCCGACGGCCGCAGGAAGACGATCGCCGCGACGAGGAGCACGACGACCACCCCGCCGATGGCCAGCGGCCGCCCACCTGCGGCCAGGAGCTGCGTCCGCGGCACCGTCGCGGGCATTGCCACCTTCGTCTTCTTTTCCTTCTTCCCATCGGCGCGCGCCATGGCGGTCGCCGCCTCCTTCTTCGCCCCGCCGGCGTGGGCCGCGCAGGACACGCCCATCGCGGTACGGAGAGCGCAGTCGGCGCAGACGGGGGTGCCGCAGGTGCGGCAACTCAAGTTGGTTTCGACATCATGCTGCGTGCAGGTAGCCATTCCCGCATCTTCGCGCCGGCGGTCAAGGGCGGGACTCGAGTTAGGCGGCGCTGAGTGTGAGGACGGCCCCGTCGCCGAGCCGGCCGCCGGCGCCGGCACCTCCCCACACGAGCAGCTGGCGACCGGTCCACACCATGGCTTGGAGCTGGCGTGGCTCCAGCGGGCCGGGCGGTACGCGCACCCAGGCGTCGTCGACGGGGTTGTAGAGGGCGCCGTCGGCCTTCTCCGCCGAATCGAACCCGCCCCACGCCAGCAGGTCCCGGCCGGTCCACGCGGCCCGGAGGCCGCCCCGGCCGGCGAGGGGGGACAGAGTCATCGGCGTCCACGAGTCGGTGCCCAGGTCGTAGGCGGCGCCGTCGCGCTGGAAGCAGGGTGTGCAGGCGTCACTCCGCCCGTAGCCGCCCCACACGAGCAGCTGCCGGCCGGTCCACACGCTGCCGAAGCTGTCACGGGCCGGCAACCACTCGGGCGCCGCCACCATCGGCGTCCACGAGCCAGCCAGCGGGCTGTACGACGCCCCGTCGGCGAAGTACATGCCTCCCTCGGCCGTCTCCGACGACCCGCCCCACACGAGCATGCGGTCGGTCGTGGCCGCTGCGCCATGGGACACCCGGGCGGCGAGGGGCGCCGGCGGCAGGACCGTCCAGGAGTCAGTCGCCGCGTCGAACGAGGCACCGTCGGCCAAGGCCGCGCCACCCTCGCCGGCCCCGCCCCAGATCACCATCCGGTTCTGGAGGAACACCGCGGTGTGCCCGGTCCGGGGGACGATGGGGGCCGGCGGCAGCGGCATCCAGGTCTTCGTGGCCGGGCTGTAGGTGGCCCCGTCGCCCAGAGGGCACTGGCCCTCGCACCCGTCACGTGCACCTGACCCGCCCCACACCAGCATTCGGTCGCCAGTCCACACCGCGCTCTGGCCGGTGCGAGCCGACAGGGGCGCCGGCGGCAACGGAGTCCATGTGTTGGCGGCCAGGTCGTATGACGCACCGTCGCCGAGGATGCCGGCATCGGCGGTGCCGCCCCACACGATCATGGCCTTGCGGGTCCAGACGACCGACGGGGAGCTGCGACCGGCCAGGCCCGAGCCGGCCATGGCTGTCCACGCGCCCCGCGCCACGCTGTCGCCGGGCCGTGCGTCCTGGTCCGCCGGGTGGAGGTAGACGACAGCGGCCACACACATGATTAGGAGGACGGGCACGCCGACCATCCAGCCCCGGTCTCGGCCTCGGTAACCGGCCGTCGGCTACTCCTCGAGCAGGGCGCGGGCGGCGGCGACGATATCCGCCGTGGTGACCGACAGCGCCCGTTCGAGGCCGATCTCGAAGGGCATGGCCGGCACGTCGGGCATGGCCAGGCGACGGACGGGAGCGTCGAGGTTGTAGAACGCCTCCTGGGACACGATGGCGGCCACCTCCGCCCCCACGCCGAAGCTGACGTTGTCCTCGTGGACGATCAACACCCGGCCGGTGCGGACCGCAGACGCGAGGATGGTGGTGGTGTCGAGCGGGGAGATTGTCCGCAGGTCGATGACCTCGACAGAGTAGTCCTCGGCGGCCAGGATCTCCGCCGCCACCAGCGACATGTGGCGGTGCAGCCCGTAGGTGACGATTGTCATGTCGTCGCCGGGCCGAGCCACGTCGGCCAGGCCGATGGGCACCCGCCACTGGCCGTCGGGCACCAGGCCGCTGATCTTGCGGTAGGTCTTCTTGTGCTCGAGGAACAGCACCGGATCGGGGTCTTCGACCGCACTGCGCAGGAGCCCGGCGACATCGGCGGGCGTAGAGGGCGCGACAACCTTGAGACCGGCGACGTGGGCGTAGAACGACTCGATGGCTTGGGAGTGGTACGGCCCGCGGTGGCCGCCAGCACCCCACGGTGTGCGCACGACGAGGGGGACGTTGAAGTCGCCGTTCGACCGGTAACTGATCTTGGCCGCCTCGCTCACCATCTGGTCGAACGTGGAGTGCATGAAGTCGGCGAACTGGATCTCAACCACCGGGCGCATGCCGGCGAGGGCGAGCCCGATGCCGATGCCGACGATGGACGACTCGGCCAGTGGGCTGTCGATCACCCGGCCCTCGCCGAAGGCTTCTTGGAGGCCCTTTGTGGCCCGGAAGACGCCGCCGAGCACGCCGACATCCTCCCCGAGGACGACGACCCGCTCGTCCTCGCCCATGAGGTCGTGCAGGGTCTGGCGGACGGTGTCGAGAACGTTCCGCTCCACACCGCCGGCGGGCGGCGCCGGCGCCTCGCGGGGACGGGTACGGATCGGCCGGGCGTAGACCCGCGTCGCCGCCGTCTCGGGCGCGGGCGGCGACGCCATCTCGGCCTGCCGGCACGCCTCGGCGACCTCCCCGCGGGCCGCCTCCTCCAGCCGGGTGGCCTCGTCGGCGGTCAGCAGCCCGTGGTCGAGGATGTATCGCTCCAGTCTCGGGACCGGGTCACGCCGGCGTGCGGCCTTGACCTCCTCGCGCGACCGGTAGATGCGGTCATCGTCGTCGGTCGTGTGCGGCATGAGGCGGTAGGTCTTGGCCTCGACCAGGGTGGGGCCCTTGCCGGCCCGGGCGCGGGCCACGGCGGCCTGGGTGGCGGCGTAGACATCGAGGATGTCGTTGCCGTCGACCACCACGCCATCGAACCCGTAGGAGGCGGCGCGGTCGGCCACGTCGGGCACCGCCGACTGCTTGCGCATCCCGACGGAGATGGCGTAGCCGTTGTTCTCGCACACGAAGACGGTGGGCAGGCGGTGGATGCCGGCGAAGTTGAGGGCCTCGTGGAAGTCGCCCTTGGACGCCGCCGCCTCACCGAACCAGGTGACGGTGACCTTGTCGTCGCCCCGCAGGGTCGAGGCCAAGGCGATGCCCGAGGCGTGGGGGAACTGGGTGCCGATGGGCGACGAGCCGGTCACGATCCCGAGGCGCTTCGAGCCCCAGTGGTTCGGCATCTGGCGGCCGCCGGAGTTGGGGTCGTCGGCCTTGGCCAGCACCGCGAGCAGGACCTCGTACGGCGTCATCCCGAGCGTGAGCACCACGCCGACATCGCGGTAATAGGGCAGGGCGATGTCGTGGCCGGCGCGCAGGGCCCAGGCCGAGCCCACCTGCGACGCCTCCTGGCCCTCGGCGGGGATGTAGAAGCGGGCCTTGCCCGTGCGGGTGAGGTTCCATGCCTTCTGGTCGACGAAACGGGTCAGCAGGACGGTGCGGTACATGCCGACGACATCGTCGGCCGAGAGGCCCAGCTGGACGTGACGGGCGGGAGCGACCGCCGGGGCCTGGGCCCGTTCGTGGATGACCTTCGCCATGCGAGCTAGGTCGGTCGGCGGAACTGGTGGACGGAGGTCAGGGCGGCGATCCGGTCTTCGGCCAGCCGTTCGGCGGCCGCGGCGGTGCTCACCCCGTCGACCTCGGCCACCTTCAGGACCGAGGTCACGTTGTCGAAGATACGCCGGACGGCGGCGAGGGCCAGGTCCGGTTGGTAGCCGGTGGGAGCGAGCTCCTCGGCGATGTTGATCAGCCCGCCAGCGTTGGCCACGAAGTCGGGGGCGTAGAGCACGCCGGCCTCGGCCAGGAGGGAGGCCGACGCCGGCCCGTCGGCCAGCTGGTTGTTCGCGGAGCCCACCACTGCCGCGCACCGTAGCTCCGGGATCGTGGTCGCGTTGAGGACACCGCCCATGGCGCACGGCGCGTAGATGTCGCAGTCCACCGCGTGGATCTTCTCGACAGCGACCGCCTCTGCGCCGATCTCGGCGACGGCCCGTTCGACGGCCGCCGGCGACACGTCGGCCACGGTGACCCGGGCGTGCTCGTCGGCCAGGTGGGCCAGCAGGGCGGTGCCCACCTTGCCCACGCCGGCCACCGCGACGTGCCGCCTCACCAGCGACGTGTCGCCCCAGAGGCGGAGGGCGACGGCCTTCATGGCCCACAGGAGCCCGTAGGCGGTGGCGACGGACGGGTCGCCGGAGCCGCCAAGCTCCCGGCTCACCCCGGTCACGAAGCGGGTCTCCCGGCGCACGATGTCCATGTCGTCCTGGGTGGTGCCGATGTCCTCCGCGGTGAGATACCGCCCACCGAGTGCATCCACGTGGCGGGCGTAGGCCCGCAGCAGGGCCTCGGACTTGTCGCGGGTGGGGTCGCCGAAGATCACGGCCTTGCCGCCGCCCAGGTCGAGGCCGGCGGCCGCCGCCTTGTAGGTCATGGCCTTGGCCAGGCGTAGCACGTCCTCGAGGCCCTCGTCTTCCGACGCGTACGGGTAGAAGCGGGTGCCTCCCAGCGCGGGCCCGAGCCGGGTGGAGTGGACGGCGACGATGGCCCGCAGGCCCGAGCCTCGGTCGTGGCAGAAGACCACCTGCTCGTAGTCATCGGCCCCGATGCGGTCGAAGACGTCCACTGTCGGCAGGCTACCGCCACCCGGCAGGCCGCCGTCTTCTCTCCCGAACGAGGCCTACTGCACGACGAGCGTGGCGACCTGGCTCATCTCTTTGAGCTGGGAGTAGATCTTGAACGTGCCCGGGTGGGTCGCCCTGATCTTGACCTCGCTGCCGCCCGGCGGGATCTCCGTCGAGATGCCGTAGCCCTCGATGGTGAAGCCGTGGACGGCGGGGGTGGGGTTGGCGACGGCCAGGATCACGTTGTCGTCCTTGTTGACCGTGATGGTCGCCGGCGCGTAGTAGGCGGCGACGGACGATGTGGGGGCGACGATGGCCAACGAACGGTGGACGTTCGCATGCCCGCCGCAGCCGGACAGGGCGAGGGTGAGGCCGAGCGCGGCCGCGGGGAGGAAACGGCGAAAAGTGGGCACGTGGTCGGGACCGGCGTCGATCCGGTGACCTCGCGCTTTTCAGGCGCGCGCTCTACCAACTGAGCTACCCGACCGGGTCTTCGTTCACCGTAGCGCCCCGCGGGCCGGCGGCGAAAGCTGCATTTCCTAACCGTCGCTACCGCGGGCCCGCTTGCTTGTGGAGTCCGCAGACAGCCATGCCCGCCAGGGCGTCGAACGGACAGCGCCGGCGCTTCTTCGTTCGGACCGTGCATTTCCCGTGGGCGGGGCGATGGGGGCCTATGGCGTTCGTGGACACAGCGTTGTCGAGCACCCCGAGCCGTGCGATGGCGAGCGCGTCTCCTTCTGCGTCACCGATCGAGCCCGAGTCGTAGCCGAAGCGACTGAGATGGGCGGCGATCTGCGGGATCCGGCCCCTCCAGTACTCCTCCAGTTCTTCGACGGAGACAGCCACTGCGGGGTCGTCCTCAAGGTCGCCCAGGTATGCCAGTGACCGCAGCACGGTGGCGGTAGCTTCGTCGGGGTTCTCGGCTCGAAGCGAGCCACGAAGTAGGCCAAACCCTCCTCGGCACGGCGGTGGCCATCGAGCTCGATGGCGGCGAGATCGAGGTAGTCCCGGTGGGCGCCACGGTCGGTGATGGCTCGCAGCTTCATGACCTTGGCCACCATCTTCGACAGGGCTCTCCACTCGGGTGCTCGCCAGTGCAGCGTCCAGACATCAATGTCGGTCACCTCGCCCTCGACCACGCGTTGGCGTCGTTCCCGGACAAGGCCGCAGTCGGCCAAGGAGGCCAGCGCCTTCACGGCCGTTGCGGGAGCGATCGAGGCCCGTCTGGCCACCGAGCGAGCCGATCGCAGCCCCAGGGGGCTGCGCGACAGGGCCGCCAGCACGAACACCTCCTCTCGGGACAGACCACAGTCGCGCAGGTCCGGTGGGATCCACCCCCACTGGCGGAGAAGGTCGGCGACTGCGGAGGCGTCGAGGCGGAGCCTGCCTTCGGTCTTGTCACCCGCCTTCGCTACCGCCCGGTAGAGCCTGGGCTGGGAAACCCCCAGGAGCCGACCGGCCTCGGCCACCGATATGCCGTTCATATCGGTATTTTACACTGGCCCTCAATCCGAAGAACCCACCGAGACGATCGGTGGGTTCCCTCGTATCTTCTGGCGGTCCTGACGAGATTTGAACTCGCGACCTCCGCCTTGACAGGGCGGCGTGCACTCCAGGCTGCACCACAGGACCCTGCGATACGACGAGCAGCCTAGGTCACCTGCGGCTCGCCCGTCATCTGCGTTCGCCCGGCCCCTCGAAGCCGGGCGCCGGCCAGGACCGCGACGAGGGCCAGCCCGTAACTCACCCGGCCGATGGCGACGGTATGGGGGGAGTCGAGGAGCAGGGCGAAGAAGTAGGGGTAGCCGGCCAGGGCGACGGCCGACCAGGCGGGGGCGACAGCGACGGTCGCCACCGCCAGCAGCGTGACGGCGTACCAGGGCTGCACCGGCGTGACGGCCAGGAGGAGGACGCCGAGGAGCGCGGCGCAGCCTCTGGGCACGTCCGGGCGCCGCAGCAGCACCCAGCCGGCGACGCCGGCCACTCCGAGGGCGGACAATGCCGCGGAGGGCCCGACGGGGAGCCCGAGCAGGCCGGCGAGGAGGTAGCGGCCGCCCTCGCCGTACTTCTCCTCGCGCAGGTAGCCGGGCAGGTAGCCGACGACCCGGAGCCCGACGGCGGCCACGTGGGGGAGGTAGCCCACCGCCACCACTGCGGCGGCGGCGCCGACCAGCCGGGCGAGCGCCGGCCGCCCGGCCTTCCTGAAGCCCACGACGGCGGCGAAGGCCAGCCCCAGCAAGGCCGGGTAGAGCTTGACCATGGTTGACGCGCCGATGAGTGCCCCGGCCCACGCCGGCCGTTTCCGGGCCGCAGCCAGCAGGGCCAGCACGACGAGCAGGGAGGCCAGTCCGTCGATGTGGCCGTTGTTCACCACCTCCACGACGGCGACCGGTGACAGGGCGTAGAGCGCGGTCCAGCGCTCGTCGCGCTTGTAAGCCCGGAGGACCGCCGGCAGCACCGCGATCAGTGCGATGTCGCCCAGAAGGCCGGCCACCTGCCAAGCCTTGTGGTGGGTGCCGATGCCGGCGACCCGGTAGACGGCGGTGAACCACGCCTCGGCCACCGGGGGATAGATGGTGTGCACCGAGGGCCGGTTGATACGGGTGCACCCCTCGGGCCGCTGCAACTGCGCGCAGCCCTCGGCGTCGGGCCACAGCCAGTCCTCTCGCAGGCCGACGAGCTGGTCCGCGCTCGGTGGGTAGCGATATGGGTCGACGCCCGACACCTGCACCCGCCCGTCCCAGGCGTAGCGGTAGAGGTCGTCCGAGAGGATTGGCTGACCCGCCAGGGCGGCTAGCCGCAGCGCCAGCCCCACCGCGAAGATCGCGGGAATGGCGACCCGCCGGGGCAGCCGGAGGGCGCAGACTACGCCCGCGCCCCACGCCACCGCCCAGACGGTCAGGCGCAGGAGCAGCGCCCACTTGGCGTTCCGGAGTGGCGCCCCAGTGGCGACGGCGAGCGAGAGCGCCACACCCGCGGCCGCGGCCACCGCGAACCCGACGATCCAGCCTCCCTGTCGACGTTCCTGGGTCAATCGACATCGCCCCGACCGTGCGCGATGACCCCGACTCCCCGCTCAGTCTCGTTGGGGGGCACGGGCGAAGTCGGCCATGCCGGCGGCGAAGTCCACCTCGGCGGAGAAGCCCAATGCCGCTGCGGCCCGTGCCGGCGAGGCCACCACATGGCGGACATCGCCCAGGCGCCACTTGCCGGTGACGACCGGCGCCAGCCCAGGGCCGGCGAGGGCGCCGGCCAGGTCGCCCACGGTGTGGGGCGTCCCGCTGGCGATGTTGCAGGCGATCGACGCGTCCAGCGGGGCGGTGAGGGCCGCCACGTTGGCGCGGGCCACATCGGTGACGTGCACGAAGTCCCGGGTCTGGCCGCCGTCCTCGTACACCTCGGGCGCCCGGCCGCCGGCGACCGCACTGCGGAAGATCGACGCCACGCCGGCATACGGCGTGTCGCGGGGCATCCGGGCGCCATAGACGTTGTGGTAGCGGAGGGCAACCACCGTGGCGCCGGCCTCGGCCGCCCACAGGGCGCACAGGTGCTCCTGGTGGAGCTTGGTGGCGGCGTAGACGTTGCGGGGGTCGACCGGGGC
>JANMRJ010000345.1:0-4476 GCA_031370985.1 Acidimicrobiales bacterium | reverse complement strand
GAGATGGTGCGGACGTTCTCGGTTACGTCCTCCCCCACCACGCCGCTCCCCCGGGTCGCGCCCCGCACGTAGCGGCCGCCCTCGTACAGGAGCGAGCAGGCGATGCCGTCGATCTTCAGCTCGCAGACGTAGTCGACCTGGCCCTCGCCGATGTACCGGTCCATGCGCTTGCCCCACGCCACCAGCTCCTCGAAGCTGAAGGCGTTGTCCAGCGACATCATGGGCACCCGGTGGCGGACCTCGGTGAAGGCGGTCGACGCCCGGCCCCCGACCCGCTGGGTGGGCGAGTCGGCGGTGCGCAGCTCGGGGTGCGCTTCCTCCAGTAGCCGCAGCTCATGGACGAGCGCATCGAACTCGGCGTCGGAGATCTCCGGGTCGTCGAGGAGGTAGTAGCGCTCGGTGTGGTGGTCGACGAGCCGGCGCAGCTCCTCGGCGCGGCTCGCAACGTCCATGGGGCCGACGGTAGCGTGGGCGCGCCGATGAACGGGCCTACGTCTCTCACCCGGGACCGGGCCCGATTCATCCCGTGGCTCGTGCGCGGCCTGTGGGCCGCGCTGCCCTTCACGACCGGGCCGGCGCTGGCCGGCGCCCTCGATGCCGCCAGCGGCCCGGTGCAGCTGGTGGCCTCGACCGGGCTGTGGCTGGGCTGGGCCGTGGGGATGATCGCCACGTTCGCCCCGCACCCACTCGCCCTTACCGCGCTCCGGGTGGTGGCACCGGCCGCGGTCGTGGCCGGCGTCGTCGCCTCGCTGGCCGGCCACGGCTCGGCGCTGGCCCTCGCCTGGGCCGCCGTCGCCTGCGCATGGGCCTTCGCGCCGGCGATCGGGGCGGTATGCGTCAATGGACCGGCATACCCCAACGAGCGCCGCTTCCTGCTGCGGCCACCGGGCGGGCTGCTGGCCGGCCCGTTGCCGATGTTCTGGTCGTTGTCGGTGGCGGGGATCGCCGCCGGCCCCCTGCTGTTGGCCGCCCGTCAGTGGATCCTCGGCGGGCTCACCTTGCTCGCCGGCTGGCCGTTGGCGTTTCTTTTGCTGAAGTCGCTGCACAACCTGTCCCGCCGCTGGGCGGTATTCGTGCCCGCCGGCGTGGTCCTGCACGACCCGATGGTGCTCTTCGACCCCGTGCTCTTCCCCCGCCAAGATGTCGTCACCTTCCGGCCGGCGACGGCCGCCGACACCGGCCTCTACGACCTCTCCAAGCGCGCCCCCGGCCTCGGCATCGCCATGGAGCTCACCGAGCTCGCCACCATCGCTCTGCTCAGGCCCGGCAAGCGCGAGGGCGTGGCCATCCACGCCGCCGGCCTCCGCTTCACCCCCACCCGCCCGGGCCTGGTCATCGAGGAGGCCCGCCGGCGCCGCATCGCCGTCAGCCGGAAGCCCGGCGCCGGCGAGTGAACCCTCCCGCCCGCCGGCGAGTGCACCCTCCCCGCCGGCCGGCCGCCGTTCCCCCGCCGGCGAGTGTGCATTCTTGTACCCCTACGGTACAAAAATGCTCACTCGATCGCGATGCCGCCGCCCAAGACGTCGTCGCCCCGGTAGACGACGACGCTCTGGCCCGGCGCCACCCGGCGCTGGGGCTCGGCGAAAGTGACTGTGATGCCGTCGAACGTACCGGCGACGGGGTCGCCGTGGGCGCTGGTCTGCACCTCGACCGGCCCCTCAGCCGGCTCGCGCACCCAACACAGCTGCGTAAGACGCACCGACCGCGACAGCAGGTCGGCGGCCTCGCCCACGACCACCGTCCGCGAGGTGGTGTCGACGGAGATGGCGTAGCGCTTGGCCCCGCCACCAGTTCCGAGGCCACGGCGCTGGCCGACGGTAACCAGCTCCAGGGCGTCGACATGGCCGACATCGGTGCCGGCGGTGTCGACCACCCGGCCGGTGTGCAGTGGGATCCGCGACGCCAGCAGCGCCTCACGGCCCCCACTCGTCGTCACGAAGCAGACATCCTGGCTGTCCGGCTTATCGGCGGTGGGCAGGCCGAGGGCAACAGCCTTGGCCCGCACGCCGGCCTTGGTCATTGTCCCGACCGGGAACCGGCACTGCGCCAGCTCGTCCTGGCCCAGCACGTAGAGCACGTAGGACTGGTCCTTCAGCGGGTCGGCGCCGCGGAGCAAACGGCCGTCGACAATCCGGGCGTGATGGCCAGTCGCCATCGCGTCGAAACCGAGCTGGCGGGCCCGGCGAAGCAAGCGCCCGAACTTGAGGTGGCGGTTGCACTCGATGCAGGGGTTGGGCGTCAGGCCCTCGGCGTGGGCGGCGGCGTATGGCGCCACCACCCTGGCCTCGAACTCCTCGGTGAACGTCCACACGAGGTGGTCGATGCCGAGCACGTGGGCCACGCGCCGGGCATCGTCGATCTCGGCCACCGAGCAGCAGCCGGCGTCGGTGGGGTTGTCCCACAGGCGCAGGGTCACGCCGGTGACATCGTGGCCCTCCTCGACGAGCAGGGCGGCGGCCACCGAGGAATCCACGCCGCCGGACATGGCGGCGAGCACCTTCATCCCGCGCGCAACCGCTCCACCGCAGCCGGGATGGCCGCCAACGCCAGGTCGATGTCAGCCGCGGTCGTCCCCGTGCCGAGCGACAGGCGCAGCGACCCGATCGCCCGGGCCGGCGACAGGCCCATGGCGGCCAGCACGTGCGACGGGTCGACGGCGCCGCTGGCACATGCCGATCCCGCCGACGCATAGACGCCGGCGGCGTCGAGCAAGACGAGCAGTTCCTCCGACTCCACCCCGTCGAACGACAGGTGGCAGTTGCCGGCGATCTTCCTGGTGCGGTCCCCCGTCTCGCTGCACCCGCGCACGGCGGCTAGCAGCCCGTCGGCCAGCCGGTCACGGAGCGCCGTCACCCGGGCGACGGTCGCGTCGCGCTCCTCCACGGTGGCCTGCATGGCCGCGGCCATGGCCACGATGCCGGCGACGTTGTGGGTGCCGCTACGGCGGTCGTGCTCCTGGCCCCCGCCGTGGATGATCGGCCGCACCGTCACGCCCCGGCGGACGACAAGGGCGCCCACGCCCTTCGGCCCCCCGAACTTATGGGCGCTGACCGCCACCAGGTCTGCGACCGCGCCGAGCGACGCCACGTCGAGCCACTGGAACGCCTGCACCGCGTCGGTGTGCAACCGGGCGTCGGGCGCCAGCTCGCGCACCAGCGTGGCCACCTCGGCGAGGGGCTGGATGGTGCCCACCTCATTGTTGGCCAGCATCACCGACACCACCGACACCGAGGGGTCGAGCCGCTCGGCCAGGGCGTCGAGGTCGATCACGCCGGCCTCGTCCACCGGCGCCAGCCGATTGTCACCCAGAGCGTCGCAGGCGTGGAGGACGGCGTGGTGCTCGATGGCCGAGCACACCGTCGGCCCCGGGCGGACAGCAGCCGCGCCGACAATCGCCAGGTTGTCAGCCTCCGTGCCGCCGCCCGTGAAGACCACTTCCGCCGGCCGGGCGCCGAGGCACCGGGCGATCGTGTCACGGGCATCGTCAATGGCCTTGCGGGCCTCGCGGGAGATGGCATGCGACCCCGACGGGTTGCCAAACCGCTCGGTGAGATAGGGCAGCATCGCCCCGACCGCCTCGGGCCGCATAGGCGTGGTGGCGGCCCAGTCGAAATAGGCATGGTCCAGGTACGCAGGCATCGGCCTTAGGGTAGGCGCCGCCAGGCGTCCTGCCGACCGTCTACAGTTACGCCCCGGCCGGGGAGCATCGAACCACACGGCCAACGGGAGGTACCGGCGCCTCACTTCCTCGCGAGCCTTCTCGTCGCCGGCCGCGACCAGGGCGGCCAGAGCACCAACAACCTACATCGGGCCAGCCGTCACCGCAACCAGCCAGGCCAAACCCCGCGCCGGCAGCCGATCATCCGCGCTCTCCGCTGCCTTGGCATTCCCGGTCACCCTGGGACCAATGGCAGAGTGGAGGAGCGTACCCGGTCTTCGGCGAGGCCTGACCTGCCGACCGTCGCGACCGCCAGCTGGGGGCCCCGAGACACCGACCTAGGCAACACGCGCTGACGCACCGCACCCATGACCGCCACGAGAGATGTCTCGACGAACGGGACAGGAAACGGCTTCGTACCGTACTGAGCAAGCTGCACTGCGGCATGGAGCAGGTTCGCTCCTCCCAGCGACGACTGGTAGATCCCAGCTGACATCCGGGGGTTCACCTCGAGAAGAGCCGTCGCCGCTCCTTCGCCCCTGACCTGGACGTTGAACAGGCTGCGCAACCCGTAGCCTTCGGTGACGCGTCGGGCAAACTCGACCAGGTCGGGACGGTCGACGATCCGACGACTTCCTCCCTCGCCTTTCATCCGTACGACCGACAGGAGGAGGTCACCGTCGTCGCCGAGGCAGTCGATGCTGTACTCGGGACCCGGGAGGTACTCGCTCACGATCAGCGGCTCGAACGACGCGACGCTGCTCGTGATGCGGACGACCTCCGACATCGAGATGCCGTGGCTCGGCGGCTCGTACAGC
>JANMRJ010000656.1:0-3746 GCA_031370985.1 Acidimicrobiales bacterium | reverse complement strand
CAACGCAAGATCGAGCGCTTCTTCGATCGGCGGGACTTTCGGCGGGCGTTCGCGGCCGACATCGGCGACATCAGCTACCCGGCCCGGGCCCTCGAGCACTACTCGGCGGCCCTGCTGGCCACCGTCGACGCCGGCCTGATTCCTACCGCCGCGTTCCGGATGGTCGTCGACCACGCCTTCGGCTCGACCTCGCTGGTCATGTCCAGCGTCCTGTCCAAGCTGGGCGCCGATGTCCTGTCGGTGAACCCCTACGCCTTCACCGCCGGCGCCGCCGCCTTCGATCCGTTGGTCCACGGCCAGCGGGTGGCGGGCCTGGTCCGGTCGTCGGGTGCCCACCTCGGGGCTGTCATCGACCCCGATGGCGAGCGTCTCACCCTCGTGGACGACGAGGGCCATGTGCTGTCCAACGAGCAGTCGTTGTTGGTCCTTGTGACCCTTGTATCCGCCCATGTGAAGGGGGCCCGGATTGCCCTTCCCGTGTCGGTGAGCTCGGCGGCCGAGCGCATCGCCGCCGACGCCGGCGCCGAGATCGTCTGGACCAAGGTCTCCGCCAGCCACATCATGGATGTCGCCGAGTCGACCAAAGGCGTTGTCCTGGCCGCCAGCCAGGACGGGGGTTTCATCTTCCCCGACTTCCTGCCGGCGTATGACGCCATCGCCGGCCTGGTCCACCTCCTCGAACTGCTGGCCCGGTCGGGCCTGCGCCTCTCGAAGATCGTCGCCGGCCTGCCGGAACTGCACATGGCCCATGACTCCGTGGTCACCCCGTGGGAGCAGAAGGGGCTGGTCATGCGCAAGGTGGTGGAGGCGGCCAAGGACCGGGAGGTCCTGCTGGTGGACGGCGTGAAGATCCTCCACGAGGACGGGTGGGCGCTGATCCTGCCCGACCCCGACGAACCCGTGACCCACGTCTGGGCCGAAGGCACCTCCGACGGCGCCGCCCGCCACCTCGCCCAGGAGTACGCCCGCCGGATCGCCCAGCTCCTCCGGTAGCCGACATTGCCGGCGGCTGTGGCCGACGTGGCCCGGGGCCGGCCCGGTTGGCGCTAGCGTCTCGCGCCATGAACGTGCCCGAGGACCGGCGGTACACCAAGGACCACGAGTGGGCGCTCGTCGACGAGGGCCGGGTGCGGATCGGGATCACCGAATACGCCCAGGACGCCCTGGGCGATGTCGTGTTCGTGCAGTTGCCCGCGGTGGGGGCGGTCGTCGAGGCCGGCGGGGCGTGCAGCGAGGTCGAGTCCACCAAGTCGGTGTCCGACATCTACTCGCCGGTCGCCGGCACCGTGGTGGAGGTCAACGCCGAGCTGGCCGAGGCCCCGCAGCGGCTCAACGAGGATCCGTACGGCACCGGTTGGATCTGTGTGATCGAGCCCGCCGGCCCGCCGGCGCTCGACACCCTGCTCGACGCCGGCGGCTATCAGGCCCTCATCGCCGAATGACGGACCTCTTCTGCACCAACTGCGGGCACCGGAACGCCTTGCAGGCCAAGTTCTGCTCGTCCTGCGGGGCGGCGATGGAGCCTGACTCCGGCGAGGAGACCACCATCACCTTCGCCCCGGTCGACGCCACCGGGGAGGTCCTCGATGACGACCTGGCCCTGGCCCTCGAAGAGCTGCCCGACTCGACGGCCATGGTCGTGGTCAAGCGGGGCCCCAACGCCGGCTCCAAGTTCGTCATGGAGGGTGATGTCACCCGGGCCGGCCGCCACCCCGACTCCGACATCTTCCTCGACGACATCACCGTGTCTCGCCGCCACGCCGAGATCGTTCGCTCCGGCGAGGCGTACACCGTGCGCGACGCCGGCTCCCTGAACGGCACCTACCTCAACCGGGAGCGGATCGACGAGGCGCCGCTGGCCAACGGCGACGAGCTCCAGATCGGCAAGTTCCGCCTGGTCTTCTTCGCCGGCGGGCCCGGGGATGACTGAGCGCCGAAGAATGAGCGAACCAATGAGCGCTGCCTCGTGAGCGGCACCGTGGAGGACCGCGCCTACCTGTCGATCGGGGAGGTGCTCGCGCTCCTTAAGGAGGAGTTCCCTGATGTCACCATCTCGAAGATCCGTTTCCTCGAGAGCCAAGGTTTGCTCGACCCCGAGCGCACGCCCTCGGGCTACCGCAAGTTCTACAACACCGATGTCGAGCGGTTGCAGTGGATCCTGCGCCAGCAGCGCGAGCACTTCCTGCCGCTGAAGGTCATCAAGGGCCGACTGCGGGGTGGGGGCGTGGAGGTGGGCGACGAGGTGGCTGAGGCGCCGGCGTCAGTCGCCGAGCCCGTCGCTGGGCCCGAGCCGATCAGTGCCGGCGAGTCCGAAATGGACGACGTGGCGGGGCCGGTCCGGGCCGCGATGCCGGTCCAGGCCGCGATGCCGGTCCAGCCCGACGCCGCCGCGCCGCCGCGGCCGGAGCCCCGGGTCGCCGCCACCCCGGTGCCGGCGCCGGCCCCAGTGGTGTCCGAGTCCGCGCCGCTGAGCCTGTCGTCGAGCGGCGTCAGCATGACGATCGGTGAGCTGGCCGCGGCCAGCGGCCTGGAGGACGACGACATCCGGGAGCTGGAGCGTTACGGCCTCCTCGCCGGCCGCCGGGCCGCGTCCAGCGTCTACTACGACGAGGAGGCCCTGATGGTCGCCCAGCTCGCCGCCGGGTTCATGAAGTACGGCGTCGAGGCCCGCCACCTGCGGATGTACAAGACCGCCGGCGAGCGCGAGGCCGGCTTTCTTGAGCAGGTCGTGCTGCCCATGCTCAAGCAGCGCAACCCGCAAGCTCGGCGGCAGGCCGCCGACGCCCTCTCCGACCTGACCAAACTGGGTCAGGGCCTGCGCGCCGCCATGCTCCGCCAGGCGCTCCGGAAGTACATCGAGGGGCAGTGACCTGTCTGGCGAGGCGATAGAGGCTCCTCGGGTCCTCATCTCCTCCGGCGAGTTAGCGGCGGGGGCGGCCCGGGTGGCCGCGGAGATCTCCGACGCTCACACCGACGGCGTCGTGCTGGTCGCGGTGCTCAAGGGCAGCGTGCCGTTCCTGGCCGACATGGCCCGAGCGCTGACGATCGTGCCGGTCGTCGACTTCATGGCCATCTCCACCTACGCGCCCGACAGCGGGCGGGTCCGCATCGTCAAGGACCTCGACGGTGACATCTCCGGCCGGGACGTTGTCCTGGTGGAGGACATCGTCGACACCGGGCTCACCCTCCACTACCTGCTGGCCGAGCTGGGCCGGCGTGGACCCCGGTCGATCCAGGCCTGCACCCTGCTCGACCGTACCTCCCGACGGATCATCCCGGCGCCGGTCGACTACCGGGGCTTCGAGATCGGTGACGAGTTCGTGCTGGGCTACGGGCTGGACTTCGCCCAGCGCTACCGCAACCTCGACCGGGTGGTCGTCGCCGACCTCGACCTGCTGAGGGTCGACCCCGACGCATACGTCAGCCCGCTCTATTCCTGCGAATCGCTGCGGTGAGGTTGCGTTCGTCGCTCCGCCCGGCGCGAGCTAACGTCGGGCGGTGGTCGAGATGCACCTGGTCGGGGTGCGGGTTGAGATGCCCACCAACAGCCCGATCGTCCTTCTTCGCGAGGCCGACGGCCAGCACCGGGTGCTGCCCATCTTCATTGGCCCGGTCGAGGCCACCGCCATCGCCTTCGCCCAGAACGGCGTGGTCACTGCCCGCCCGCTGACCCATGACCTGCTCCGCGACCTTCTCGTCGCCCTCGGCGTCGCCGTGGAGCGGATCGTCATCACCGAGCTGCGCGA
>JANMRJ010000645.1:0-2820 GCA_031370985.1 Acidimicrobiales bacterium | reverse complement strand
CGTCGTAGCGTCCGCCCAGCGCAAACATCAGAGTACCGCGGCAGTCCAGGCTCTGACAGGAGCTTCCGCGCCGATTTCGCTGGCCGACGCTGGTGCCCAACACGGCTGCATCGCCGATGCGAGTCCCGGCGTGCAGGGCTTGCCGAACCGGACACCCGGGGTCTTCGTGATCCCTGGGGAACTCGGCGTTGCGATCCCCGCCACGGCTCGATCGGCGTAGCGACGTCGATCGACTTCGCTGTCAACAGAATGCGGAAGTGCCGGATATGGTCACGAGATAGGCGAGGCCCGGACCGTCGCCGAGGAGCTCGGCCGGTGCGCACGGCGCGGGCGAAGGGCGCCGGGACGACGGCTGTGCTGTTCCGCCACGCCCTCCGCCAACGCCATGGTGCCGTTGCTGGCGGTGATCGGGCTCCTCCTGGGCCATCTCCTCGGAGGATCGCTGATCGTGGAGTACGTGTTCGCCTGGCCGGGGATGGGTGACCTGGCTATCAGTGCCATCCACGCCCGGGATCGCACTCGACCCCCGACTGGCCAACCTTCCGACCCGACCTTCCTGGTTCGGGCACGCGGCGGGACTCCGCCGGAGCGTTCGTGCGGTCAGCAGCCGGTAGCGGTGGCCAGGGCCCGACAGACCTGAGCCATACGACCCGGCGACAGGGTTGTGATCCGCTCGATCAACATTCCCTTGGGGACGAGTTCGGGCGTGTCGAGGTTGAGGACGCAGGGCTGCGGCATGCCATCGTCGGTGTCGAGAGGAACTTCGGAGGGAAGGTGCCGAACGGTGGTCGTGGCCGGCGCCACCACCACCCGAGGGAGCACGGGGATCGCTTCAGGGCGGGTGAGTACCAACCCAGGCCGTCGGCCGGCAGTCGGAGTTTCAATCCACCACACGTCGCCTCGTCGCACTTCGACTACCGCCATGACAATTCCGGTCCGTCCGACGACCGGGCCTCGCTCAGGGCGACATGCCAGGCCTCGATGTCGCCCCAGTCATCGTGAGTGTCTGATGGCGCGATCCGGTATGCCTCGCGGTATCGGGAAGCGACCGCTTCACTCTGCTCGTCGGCCAGGAGCTCGTCTATCGCCCGCCGGACGAGCGCGGAGCGCGACACGCCATCACGCTCGGCTCGCGCATCGAGCAGAGCGACGATGTCGGGCTGCAGGTGGACCATGGTGGGTTTCACCGTAGGCATATCGCTATGCTATCGCTAGCGTCGCGCTTCTGAGGCGGCCTGGAGGTTGTGGACTACTCGAGGACGAACAACACGTCGCCGGCACCGACGTTGTCGCCGGCCGACACGTGGACCTCGGTGACGGCGCCGGCGCGGCCGGCGTCGACCTCGTTCTCCATCTTCATGGCCTCGAGCACGCACAGGGCCTGGCCGACCCCGACGGTGTCACCCACCGCCACAAGCACCTCGATGATCGTGCCCTGCATGGGCGCGGTGACCCGGCCGCCGGCCGTTGCTCCGGCCGAGGTCGGCCCCGAGCCACCCCGGGGGCGGGGGGTAGGCGCCGCGCTGCCGGCGCCGGCACCCGCCGTCTCCGGCAGCCACACCCGCACGTCATAGCGCCGGCCGCCGACTTCGACGGCCACGTTGCGGGGGACTTCGGTTGGCGCCGAGCCGGCGTCGCCCGGGCTCGCGCTCGGCGACACCATGTCGGAGAAGTCGAGGACTTCCTCGACCCAACGGGTGGAGTGGCGGTTCTCGATGAAGTCGGGGTGCTCGAGGATGCGCAGGTGGGCACCGATGTTGGTGGCGACGCCCTCGATGGCCATCTCCCGCAGCACCCGCAGCATCCGCCGGCGGGCCTCCTCCCGACCAGCGCCCCAGGTGAGGACCTTGGCGATGAGGTTGTCGTAGTGCTGGGTGACGGCGTCGCCCTCGCCGTAGCCGGCGTCGATGCGCACGCCGAAGCCACCGGGGCGGGAGAAGCGGGTCAGGGTGCCGGGCGAGGGCATGAACCTCCCCCCAGCCACGTCCTCGGCGTTGACCCGGCACTCGATGGCGTGGCCACGCGGGGCCAGGCTGTCCTGGGTGAAGGAGAGCGGGGCGCCCGACGCCACCCGCAGCTGCTCGGCGACCAGGTCGATTCCGCACGTGAGCTCGGTCAGGGGGTGCTCGACCTGGAGGCGGGTGTTCATCTCGAGGAAGAAGAACTCGCCGTCCTGGGTCAGGAACTCCACGGTGCCGGCGTTGGTGTACCCGCAGGCCCGGGTCACGGTGACGGCAGCCTCGCCCATCGCCCGGCGCAGCTCGGGAGTTATGCCGGGCGCCGGCGTCTCTTCGATCAGTTTCTGGTGTCGGCGCTGGCTCGAGCAGTCCCGCTCGCCCATCCACACCGCGTGGCCGTGGGTGTCGGCGAAGACCTGCATCTCGACGTGGCGGGGCCAGTCCAGGTAGCGCTCGAGGTAGACCTCAGCGCTGCCAAAGTATGCCTGCCCCTCGCGCTTGGCCGAGTCCAGGGCGGCCGCCGCCTCATCCGGCCCATTCACGACCTTCATGCCCCGGCCACCACCGCCGTAGGACGCCTTGATGGCGACTGGCCACCCGTGGGTGGCGCCGAATTCCAGGATCTCTTGGGCCGAGGTGATCGGGCCGTCGGTGCCCGGTACCGCCGGTACGCCGGCGGCGATCGCAGCGACACGGGAGGACACCTTGTCGCCCATCACCTCCATGGCCTCGGGCGGCGGGCCGACGAAGGTGGCGCCCCGGGAGGCCACGGCCCGGGCGAAGGCCGGGTTCTCGCTGAAGAAGCCGTAGCCCGGGTGGACGGCGTCGGCCCCGCTGGCCGTCACCGCGTCGAGGATGGCCT
>JANMRJ010000631.1:0-2059 GCA_031370985.1 Acidimicrobiales bacterium | reverse complement strand
GCGGCTTGACGCACGAGGAGCGGGTCTCGTTCGGGAAGAACATCGTCCGAACCATGGGCTTGACCCGCTTCGCTCGGCTCGTCGTGTTCTGTGGGCACGGCAGCGACAACATCAACAACCCGCACGCATCCTCCTATGACTGCGGCGCGTGCGGCGGCGCCCCCGGTGGCCCGAGCGCCCGCGTGGCAGTGGCCATCCTCAACGACCCTGGGGTCCGGGCCGGCCTCGAAGAGCAGGGCATCCTGGTGCCCGACGACACCCTTTTCGTCGCCGCCCAGCACGACACCGTCTCAGATCATGTGACCGTTCTCGATCGCGAGGCCGTGCCGGACACCCACGAACGGCTGGTCGCTGCTTTCGAGCACGACGTTGCGGTGGCCGGCGAACGGCTCGCACGCGAGCGTGCCGGGCGGCTCCCCGGCGATCCGGCGAGGGTGAGGGTCCGGGGGCACGACTGGGCGCAGGTGCGTCCCGAGTGGGGGCTCGCCAGCAACGCTGCGTTCGTCGTCGGGCCCCGCTCGATCACCGCCGGACTCGACTTGGCTTGTCGCGTGTTCCTGCACGCCTACGACGCCGAGAGCGACGACGACGGCAGCGCCCTGGAGACGATCATGACCGCACCCCTCGTCGTCGGCCAGTGGATCTCAGCTCAGTACTACTTCTCGGCGGTCGACCCCGACCAGTTCGGCGCGGGGGACAAGACGCTGCACAACCCGGTGGGCGGCATCGGCGTCGTCCTCGGCGAGGGCGGCGACCTCCAGGTCGGCCTCCCCGCGCAGGCGGTCGGCGTTGGCGACCGTCGCATGCATGAACCGCTGCGCCTGCTCGCATTGATCCAGGCGCCCCTCGAGCGCATCGAGGCGATCATCCAGCGCAACCAGGTGCTCCGAGAACTGATCGGCGGGAAGTGGATCACCGTGGCCGGCCGTTCGCACGGGCACGAACACTGGTCCATCCGTAGCCCCGGCGGCACGTGGGTGAAGTGGTTTCCCGCCGACGAGAGCGTGGATCACACCAACGCCTCGCTGGAGGTTCGATGAGCTGGGGAAGCCCAGCTCACATCGCCAAGGTCGAAGGTCGTCCCGTGCGATACTCCGCGGGGTGACGTGGCGGCCTCGAGAAGCGCTGCCTCGCAGTCGCAGTGACTCGTAGGTTAATCGCGGTCTTGCGGGAAGGACAGCCGCGAGCCCGACGTCTCCGACTCCGACGACTACCTCAGGACCACGGGGGGAATGATCGCCACCATTCCGGTCGCTGCGGGGCGGCGAGGAGCCGAAGGCGTGGTTCGGCGACTCCACCAACCCTGCCGACCCCAAAGTCCGGTCGCTGTCCGAGGAGGCGACCCGGGTGGTGCGAACCGAGGCGAACGACCGTCAGGACAACTACACCATGCACTCCCACGCCGCCGAGGTGCCCGACGGCTCCCCGTACCTGGACAGCAACGGAAAGGGCCCCCGTTCCGGACTGATTCGGTCTAAACGGAGCCGCACCTCCGCCGGTGCCAGTAGACTGGCCGCCAGCGGCGGCGTGGCCGAGTGGTTTAGGCAAGGGCCTGCAAAGCCCTGTACAGGAGTTCGATTCTCCTCGCCGCCTCAAGTCCCTGACCAGGTATAATGCCTGGTCAGGGGCTGTTTTCGTCGACCAGACAGTGTCCGTTGTAGTCCTTGGTCGGCCACCAACATCCGTTGTTCCGCTCACCGGCTGCTCACTTTTCGCTCACCGGGGTGCGGGAGGAGAGGTGGTCGTCATGGGGTTCGTGGAGAAGCGCACCGGTGATGGGAAGTACAGAGCCCGCTACCGGGACCCGCTTGGCCAGCAGCGGTGCAAGACCTTCGCCCGCAAGGCCGACGCCCAGCGGTTCCTGGTCGAGATGGAGTCCGAGAAGGCCCGGGGCTCGTGGATCGACCCTCGTGGTGCCGACGTGCCGCTGGCGACCTGGGCCGAGGAGTTCATGCTGCTCAGCCGCAGGCTGTCGCCGACCACCCAGCAGACCTACCGGCGCGACCTCGACAAGTACGTGCTGCCCCGGTTCGGCTCATACCGCGTTGGGCGCCTGCCG